>CAZBKU010000034.1:0-16935 GCA_964492585.1 uncultured Thermoplasmatales archaeon
TGCCAGCTCCCCATGTACTCGGGATCGTCGACGCCCTTGGCGTGCTTGGTCAGGGTGAAGCCACCCTCGGTCTCGATCATGACCGCCGTCTCGTCGACGTAGTCGACCCCGATGCTGCCCTCGTAGCGCCCGGGCTGCGGGCCGTGATGCAGGCCCTTGCGGTGGATGGTCATGCTGGCCGTATCGATACCCTCCCGGCTGGCGAACTCGCCCTCGACGTAGAAGATCATCTCGTCGGTGTCGATGTTGCTGTGGTAGTAGGGCGCCGGGATCGCGTCCGGGTGGTAGTCGACCTTGCGCGGGACCCAGCTGATGACCTCGAAACCGGGGCCCTCGAAGGTGGCGTGCACCGGGGGCGGCTGGTGGATGCGCCCGGTGATCGGCTCGAAGTCGCTGATGTTGAACGTGAACGGGTAGTTGTAGCCATCCCAGCCGACCACGTCGAAGGGGTGGGTCTCGGTGGTGAACGTGGTCACCTCGTCGTCCATCTTGAGGTGGACGGTGAACGCTCCCTCCTCGTCACGGGTGATCAGCTCGCTGGGGCCGTGGAGGTCCCGCTCGCAGTACGGGCTGTGCTCGACGAACTGGCCGTCGGCGTTGCGGTACTTGTCGGGGAACCCGATCGGGCCCGGGCTCTCCATCATGAAGAACGCGTCGCCGACGGGGTCCCGGAAGCGGTAGGTGGTCCCCCGAGGGATGTGGATGTAGTCTCCCTGGCGGTAGGGCAGCAGACCGAAGACGGTCTCGAGCACCCCGCTGCCCTCGCGGACGAACCACAGCTCGTCGGCGCCGCCGTTGCGGAAGAGGTCGTCGGTGGTGTCGGTGGGCGTCGAGACGACGAGGTTGCAGTTGTCGCTGACGGCCACGACCCGGCGGGCCTCGATGGGATCGCCGCTGCTGTCGACCTTGCCGCAGCGGAGGTGGTGGTGCCGGTACTCGCCGACATCCCACAGCTTGGGGC
This sequence comes from uncultured Thermoplasmatales archaeon, assembly GCA_964492585.1. Classification (GTDB taxonomy): domain Archaea; phylum Thermoplasmatota; class SW-10-69-26; order SW-10-69-26; family SW-10-69-26; genus CAYXGD01. The sequence goes on from CAZBKU010000034.1 coordinate 962, forward strand.
TGACGTCCTTGCGGCCCTGGACCTCCTTGAAGCGGGTCGGCGCGTTGTGGTGGTAGAGGATCGACTCGACACCCTCGAAGCCCTCGGTGCCGAAGACCTCCTCTTTGTAGAGCGAGCCGTCTTCCTTGCGGAACTGCGTGTGCCGCTTGGGCGGCACCTCACCCATGCGCATGTAGTGGGGCATGCTGGGACACCTGGGCACCGATGGTCGAGGCCAGGCATAAAGGGTGCCCGGATGCGCTAGGCCTTGGCATGGCTACCTCAACCCTCGCCAGCGTCGTCGTCAGGGTGGAGGGCCCAGACCAGGCACCCTCGTCCTGAGGAGAAACACCTAAGCGGGGATGCCCGCTCCTCCCCAGCACGATGGGCAAGCGAAACCGTACCAAGGGGGGCAAGGGCGGCCAGGGTGGCCGGTCCAGCGGGACCAAGCAGCTCTACTGGCTGGGGGCGGTGGCGCTGGCCCTTATCCTCGTCGTGGTCTTCCTCACCAGCGGCGGGGAGGACACCGCCGGGGAGGGATCCTACACACCGGTGTCCAACATGGCCGACATCCACGGCCTGGCCGTGGATCCCGAGCGCTCCGAGGTGCTCTACGTCGCCACGCACAACGGGCTCATCCGCGCCGTCAACGATACTGACTGGGCCCGGGTCGGTGCCAGCCAGGACGACTACATGGGGTTCAGCATCCACCCGACCAACGGGAGCATCTTCTGGGTCAGCGGCCACCCCAAGAGCGGCGGCAACATGGGCGTGCGCCAGAGCACCGACGGCGGTTTCACCTGGGGGACCCTGGCCTTGCAGGGCGTGGACTTCCACGCGATGACCGTGAGCCAAGCCGACCCCGACCGGTTGTGGGGCAGCTTCCGTGGTGAGATCCACCGTAGCCTGGATGGGGGGCACACGTGGGAGGTGCTCTCCCAGAACCCCCAGCCGATCGCCAGCTTCACCTCGCACCCCGAGGACCCCGAGGTGGTCTACGCGGCCGGTCCCCAGGGGATCTTCCACAGCACGGACGCAGGGGAGAGCTGGCACATGTGGCTAGACCGTCCCTCTCCGGTCCTGGCCATCGACCCGGCAGACCCGGATCGCAGGTTCCTCTCCACCGGGTCCGAGCTGCACCGGTCCACCGACGGCGGGGAGACGTGGGCCGAGCGCCCGCTGGACGTGGATGGCGGTACGATCGGGTACCTCTCCTTCGACCCTAGCGACCCGGACACGCTCTACGCGGCCACTTACCAGGTGGGTATCTACAAGACCACCGACGGCGGCGGGTCGTGGACGACCGTGCGGTCCCCGTCGAGGTGACCGCCGTGGCAGGGGACCCCCTTGCTCGCAGCCGCCAGATCCTCTGGACGGGTATCGGCCTGCAGGTGCTCGGGATCGTCTGGGACGTGCTCTGGCACCGTCGCAACCCGGGCGCATTGGAGACCGGCTGGGGGCTGCTGGAGGCCCACGGGGTCACCTACCTGGGCATCCTCGTCGTGGGTGTAGGCGCCCTGGTCGCGTTCGTCGGGATCGCCTCTCGACCCGGGCCGCTGAGCTGGTACGCGCTGGCCGGCTACGGTGCTCTGGCTCAGGCCCTGGGCGGGGGTTGGGATGCCTGGGCGCATGCGGCCGGCCACGAGGTGGCCCTAGCACACATCGTCTCCTGGTTCGGGTTCATCTTGGCCCTATCGAGCGTGGTCCTTGCCACGCTCTGGGCCAAGGCCGACTCCAAGGGCCCAAGCTAGGGATCCAGCGTGAGGCCGAGCATGGATCTGGGCTCCCTGACCGATCGACCACCCCCAAGGCCAACACCCTAGGCTTTAAAAACAGGCTGACGTACTGACGACCGAAGGCACATGCTAGCCAAGAAGGGACCCAGCAAGGGAGGCGGCAAGGGCTCGGCCGCCACAGGAGGACTGCTCTCGGGGACGAACCTGGGCTTGATCCTCGTGTTCATCGGGTTCATCGTCATCCTCGGCGGGATCGCCGTCGCCAGCAACCTGGGCTGGATCGGTGGCGATGGCGCCGGCGCGACCGGCGGTGCCAGCTGCGAGGAGACCCTGATCGACAAGAGCGTGCACGAGCACGCCCGCCTGGAGGTCTACCTCGACAGCCAGGAGACCTACGATTTCTCCGGGTCCGAGTACCAGCTCCAGACCCAGTTCCTCCACCTGGAGAACGGCCAGGAGGATGCCAGGAACGGTGCGATGATCCATGTCCACCAAGCGCGTCCGAGCCTGGGCTGCTTCTTCGAGACGATCGACTGGCAGGTCAGCCCGGACAGGATCGTCACGGACAAGGGTGACACCTACGTCGAGGACGGCGGCGAGATCACCATCACCGTCGACGGCGAACCGGCCGACTTCTCGGCCCCCCTGGTCCAGGGCTCGGTCTACGTCGTCGAGTACACCCCGGGCGAGGAGACCAGCCCGGACGACGGTAACCAGACGACCAACCAGACAGTCGCCTCAGATCGCTGACCGGTCCTCGGACCCTCGGCCTGCGGCCCCTGGCCCGCGCTCTTCTTCCTTCTCCGCTGCCCTAGGCCAGGCCACGACATCCACCAAGGGACCCTCAGGCCCACCAAGGGGACGACAGCACCCCACCCCCTTGACCGTCGTGGGCCTGCGGGGCTTGACGCCTTCGTGGCCTGATCCCATCACAAGATGAACCGCAGCCCGACGAACCCGAGGAAGATCCCGAACACGCGGCGCAGCCGGTCGGCCGGGGTGAGGATGGCCAGCTTGGCGCCCAACCGGCCGCCGACCATGGCGCCGGCGGCCAGCGGGATCCCGATCTTGAGCATGGCCGGCCACTGGCCCAGGATGGCTTGGGTGATCGCGGCGAAGAAGCCGTTGCCGATGACACCGACCAAGCTGGTGGCCACGGCGGCGTGCATGGGCAGGCCCAGCAGGGCCAAGCCCGGGGTCATGACGACACCGCCGCCGATGCCCAGGAACCCGGTCAGCGTGCCTGCGAACAGGCCGAGCAGGAACGTGGCCCCCGGTACGGCCAGGTCCCGGGCCTCGGGCTGGGCAGACAGGGCCATGCGCAGGCCGACCAGGATCATCAGGATCCCGAACGCTGTGCCGAGGGCGGTCCCGGAGACGTCCTTGGCGATGATCGAGGAGACGATCGAGCCTGTCACCCCGCCTGCGGCCAGGATGAGGCCTCGGCGCCAGCTGACGTGGCCGGCGCGGTGGTGACGGAGGACCGCGATGGTCGACCCGAAGACGATGACGAGGAGCGAGGCGGCCTTGGCCTCGTGGAAGGTCGCCTGGCTGATCCACAAGGCCGTTGGGACGGCGACCACCCCGCCGCCCAGACCGAACAGGCCCGAGATGATGCCGGCGGCCAGACCGGCGAGCACGGTGAGGGCCAGCTGGGCGGCCGAGACGCCGAGGAGCATCGCTGCGGCAACCCCAGCCGGTCAACCTAACCCCTCCGGTCCTGCCAGGATCTGCCACGCCGGGTCCAGGATCCTGGCCCGCGGTCTGTGGCTTCTCCGGCTCCCATGGGGAAGCTTTTAATCCGGGGGCTGGTGTTCGGCGTTCCACGATGGGACCCCCCGCGTGCCGGGGGGTCTCGGCAAGGTGCATCAATGGCCGATAACAGTCTGTGCTGGATGGTCGGCGGACCCCAAGGATCAGGGGTCGATTCCGCTGCCCGACTGTTCGCCATGGCGGCCGCCCACGGCGGCCTCCACGTCGGTGGACAGCGAGAGTACTACTCGAACATCAAGGGCAAGCACTCCTACTACAAGCTGCGCCTGGATGCCGACGAGGTCCGGGCTCCCATCGAGCCTGTCCACCTCCTGGCCACCTACGAGAACGAGACGGTGTGCCGGCATCTCGAGGACCGGATGCTCGTCGATGGCGGGGCCATCATCTACGACCCGGCGATCGTCGATGAGACCGTTGCCGACCAACGGTTCATGGACAAGCGGGTCAAGGACGACCTGGCCGAGCGCCTGGGCAAGCCGGCGGTCAAGCTGACCGTCGAGGAGGTCCTCGAAGCCGCCGAACCCGACGGCGTCACGCTCTACCCGTTCCCTTACGAGGAGCTGATGAAGGTCATCGCCGAGGAGCTGGGCATGGACGACCACCACAAGCTCCAGATCCTCAAGAACACGATGTCCGTGGCCGCCAGCCTGGCGGTGATGGGCTACGACATGAGCATCCTGGACGAGACGCTCGAGGAGATCTTCGAGGGCAAGAAGGCCGCCATCATCGAGATGAACCAGGTCGCCGCCCGGCACTCGGCCGAGTACATGCAGGAGAACTTCCCTGACTTCCCCTTCCAGCTCGAACCGGTCGACACCGACGAGGAGCGCATCTACCTCCAGGGCACCGACGCGGTGGCCCTGGGCAAGATGCTCGCCGGTTGCCGGATGCAGACCTACTACCCGATCAGCCCGGCCACCGACGAGTCGGTCTACATCGAGTCCAAACCCGAGTCCGGAATCACCGTCGTCCAGACGGAGGACGAGATCTCAGCCGTCGACATGGCCATCGGTGCCGCGCTGACCGGTGCCCGGTCCTCCACCAGCACCAGCGGGCCCGGGGTCAACCTCATGGTCGAGGGACTAGGCTTCGCTGGGATCTGCGAGGTCCCGCTGGTCCTGATCAACTACCAACGCGGCGGGCCGTCGACCGGCCTGCCGACCCGGAGCGAGCAGGGGGACCTCCAGTTCATCCTGAACCTTGGCAACGGCGAGTTCCCGCGCTTGGTGCTCCTGCCCGGTGACGTCCACGAGATGTTCCGGGACACCATCGACGCGTTCAACCTCGCCGAGCGCTACCAGACCCCGGTCATCGTCAACGCCGACAAGGACCAGGCTGGCAACTCCAGCACGACCACGCCCTTCGACCTGGAAGGCGTAGAGATCGACCGCGGCAAGCTGCTCACCGAGGCCGACATCGCCGACAGCGACCTGTCCGAGGATGGCAAGTTCCTGCGGTTCGCCGACCAGGAGGACGGCATCTCCTACCGGACCATCCAGGGCCAGGAGGGAGGCGTCCACTGGCTGACCAGCGACGAACACGTGGAAACCGGCCACATCACCGAGGACGTGCGCAAGCGTGAGATGATCATGGAGAAGCGCATGCGCAAGCTCGAGACGGCGCTAGACGACCTGGCCGAGGACCGGTTGGCTCGCCTGCACGGTCCCGAGAACGCCGAGATCACCGTGGTCTCCTGGGGCTCCACCAAGGGAGCCATCCTGGAGGCGCTCGGCCGGCTCAACCAGGATGGCGACGTCGCCAACTTCCTCCAGATCAGGATCGCCTCTCCCTTCCCGGCCGAGCGGGTGAACGAGGTGTTGAGCCAAGCTGGTCGGACGGTGTGCATCGAGAACAACTTCTCGGGTCAGATGGCCAACGTCATCCGGCAGCATACCGGCATCGATGTCGACCACCGATCGGTCAAGTACAACGGGCGACCCATGACGGTGGAGGACATCCTCTCCGCCGTCGAGAACGTGCGCAAGAAGGGCGATGCGCGCCACGTCATCAGGACGGGGGTGTGAACCATGGCTATCACGGTCAAGGACTTCAAGGAAGACGGTGTCGAGAACGACTGGTGCCCAGGGTGCGGAGACTTCGGCATCCTGAACGCGATCCAGATGGCGCTGGCCGACCTGGGGCTCTCGCCTCACCAGGTCGCTGTGTTCAGCGGGATCGGGTGCTCGGGGAAGACCAGCCACTACATCCGGACCTACGGGATCCACACCCTCCACGGGCGTGTGCTCCCGTTCGCCACGGGCGCCAAGATCGCCCACCCGGAGATGGAGGTCGTCGCCGTCGGCGGCGACGGTGACGGGTACGGCATCGGTGCCGGCCACTTCGTCAACGCTGGCCGACGCAACCTGGACGTCCCGTACATCGTCCACAACAACGAGGTCTACGGTCTCACCAAGGGCCAGGCCTCGCCGACGCTGGACTACGGTGAACAGACCAAGTCCCTGCCGGCGCCCAACATCAACTCTGGCGTCAACCCCCTGGCCACCGCGCTGGCCGCCGGCTACACGTGGATCGGCCGCGGGTACTCCTTCGACGTCCGTCACCTCAAGGAACTGATCAAGCAGGCCACGCTCCACAAGGGTGCTGCCTTGCTCGACATCCTGCAGCCCTGCCCGACGTACAACGACCTGCACGACAAGGACTGGTTCAGCGAGCAAGAGGTCGAGAGCACCGGCCTGCCTCGGCTCTACAAGCTCGAGGAGCAAGACGACTACGACCCCATCGTCCAGGACCCCAGCGACAAGCAGGAGGTCAACGAGACGAAGGCCCAGGCCTTCGTGAAGGCCCAGGAGTGGGGTGACCGGATCCCCATCGGGTGCCTGTTCAAGGTCGACAAGCCGACCTACGGGGACCGGATCCGTAAGCGCCAGGAGGGCTACGGCGAGACCGGTAACACACCGGCCACGTGGGAGTTCCACGACGACGGCGAGCCGACCACCGACATCAGCGGGCTGGTGGAAGAGTTCCAGGTCCACTGACGCCCCGTCGATGGCCGGCGCGCAACGGGAAGGGTCCGTCAAGCTAGGGTTTATCATGCCACCGGACCGTCCGTCGTCCGTGCCCAGCGCTCAGGAGATCGACACGGAGGCCCCAGACCACGGGAGCGATGGTGACATCCTCATCCTGCTGGTCGAGGACGACGTGGACCACGCCCACCTCATCCGGCACGCCCTTCCACGGGACCAAGGGTTCAAGCTGACCCACGTGCGCACCGGTGCCGAGGCCCTGGATGCCATCGGTCAACGGGGCTTCGAGGCCTGCCTGGTCGACTACCGGCTCCCGGATACCGAGGGTGTCAACCTCTGCGAGAAGCTCCGGGGGGCCGGGTTCGACGGTCCCCTGCTTCTGGTCACCGCCGTGGCCCGGGAGAGCGCCGTCGAACGGGCCTTCGAGGTCGGCGTGGACGACTACCTGATCAAGGATCCGGCCATGATGGAACGCCTGGCCGACGAGGTCCGCCACCACATCGAGGCTCGACGGGCATGAAGGTCGAGGAGCTCGTGGACCGGTTGACGCAGTTCGGCTTGGACGAGCGGGAAGCCTTGACCTACTACCACCTCCACCGGCTGGGGCCCAGCAAGGCCAGCGAGGTCGTCCAGGCCACCGGCCTTCAGCGGACCGAGACCTACCGGGTGCTCGACGATCTGGCCAGCAAGGGCGCCATCGATCGGACCCTAGAGCGTCCCCAACGGTTCATCGCCCGACCCCTTGAGGAGGTCCTGGAGCTGGCCATGGAACAGCGGCGCGTGGAGCTCGAGGAGCTGGCCGACGAGCGCCCGGCCATCGAGCAGGCCTGGCCACGAGGGGGTGCCGCGGCTGTCGACGAGGAGGTCCGCTTCAGCGTCGTCGAGGGCCGCACCCAGGTCCAAGGTCTGCTAGATCGCATGGTGGAGAAGGCCCAGGACGAGGTCTACGTCGTGGCCTTGCGCCGGGGCCTCTCGCGCCTCGAGCACCTAGGCCTGCTGGACGCCTTGGAGGCGCAACGGGAGGACGGCGTCCTGGTGCGGGTGCTCACCGACGTCAGCGACGCCAACCTGGAGACGGTGCAGCGGTGGGCCAAGGTCTGCGAGGTCCGGCACGGCGACCTGCCCGGCTACCATCAGTCGGTCATCGTCGACACGCGCGACATCGCGTTGTTCGTGACCGTGGACCCCTTGGTCTCGGTGGATTCCAAGGGCGAGGAGACGGTCCTCAACCTGAACGCCCGGGACTTCATCCTAGGCCAGAAGGGCTTGGCCGATGCCATGTGGGATCGGGCCCTGGACCTCAAGGCCCGCCTCGAGGAGCTCAAGACCGGCGATCCGGCCGAGCAGGTCGAGGTCGTCCGCGGTCGCTGGACCCGGTACAGCCGCATGAAGGACATGCTCTACCGGGCCGAGGAGGTCGTCCACCTGCTGGTCGACCCCGCCGAGGCCGAGCGCCTGCAGAAGGCCGGACTGGCCCACCTCCTCCAGCGACGCGCCGGCGAGGGCCTCGAGGTCCGGCTCCACGTCACCGGTGAAGCCGACACCGAGATCCCTGGCGTCGAGCGGCGCCAGGGGCCGGTCGACACGCTGCCGGGGACGATCATGCTGGTCGACGACCAAGAGGCACTGGTCGTCCTGGAGGCTCACGGTGAGCCGGGGTCGGTCACCCACGCCGGGGACTGGGCGACCTGGGTGACCGTCGACCACGAGGTCGGCCGGTTGGCCGGCTCGCTGCAAGAGGCGTGGTCATCGGCCAAGAAGCGGTAGATCTCACGGCTCTCGCGTCTGTTCGCGGCGGCGTGCCGGGCGCTGGACGGAGGCAGGATCCTCGGGATCGTAGGCCAGGTGGTTGACCGACAACCAGTACCGCGCCACCTCACCGAGGACCTCGCTGAAACGGTCGAAGTCCACGGGCTTGCGCACGTAGCTGTTGGCACCGCTCTCGTAGCAGGCGGCCAGATCCGAGGGCTCACCGGAGGACGAGAAGACCACCACCGGGGTCAGCCGGGTCCGAGGCTGGGCCTGCAGCCGCTCTAGGACCTCTGTACCATCCAGGCGGGGAAGGTTGAGATCCAGGAGGATCAGGGAGGGCAGCGGGGCCTCTGGGTCCTTGCCGCCGGCCCCGTGCAGGCTGGCCAGGGCCTGCTCGCCGTCGCTGTAGGTGACGACCTCGACGCTGGTATCAGGGCCGGACAAGGCGTGCTCGATCAACAGGGCGGTGTCGGGGTTGTCCTCGACGACCATGACCCTGGTGGTCGGTTCCTCGGAGCCATCAGAGGGTGAACCTGAAGGTCGCGCCACGATCCACCTCCGCCTCGGCCTGTACGGTACCACCGTGCTGGGCCACGATCCGTTGGACCGTGGCCAGACCGATGCCCGTGCCCTCGAAGTCCTCCTCGTCGTGGAGACGTTGGAATGGGGCGAAGAGCTTGTCGGCGTACGCCATGTCGAAGCCGACCCCGTTGTCCCGGACGTAGAACTCGGTCGTGTCGCCCTGTTCGGTGGCACCGACCTCGATGACCGGGTCGTCGACCGCTTGGGTGAACTTCCAGGCGTTGGACAGGAGGTTCTCCAACAGGACCTCGAGGAGCTTGGGATCACCCTCGGCGTCCAGACCCTCCTGGATCTGGATAGACACCTCCCGTCCTGGATCGCGTTCCTTGAGGCGATCGGTGATCCTCCGGGCCAGCTCGGTGAGGTCGACCGGCTGGCGGTCGATCTGGCGCCGGGTGACCCTGGAGAGGTCCAGGAGCGATCGGATCAGGCTGTCCATGCTTCGGCTGGCCGCCCGGACCCGCTCCAGCAGGAAGGCGGCCTCGTCGTCAAGCTCGTCGCCGTGCTCGTCGAGCACGATCTTGGTGAACCCGTTGATCGTCTGGAGGGGGGCCTGGAGGTCGTGGCTGACCGAGTAGCTGAACGCCTCGAGCTCCTGGTTGGCCAGGCGGAGCTGCCGGGTGCGCTCCTCGACCCGGGCTTCGAGCTCCTCGTTGAGGCGACGGACCTCCTCCTCGGCCTGCTTACGCTCGGTGATATCGTGGAGCGTGCCGACGACCCGGAGCCCGCCGTCGGGGTGGACGACACGCTCCCCCTGGGCGTGGATCCATCGTGTCTCACCGTCGGGCCGGACCACCCGGATGTCGGCATCGTAGGGTTCACCGGCCTCGATGGCCTGGTTGAGCATGTCCCGGGTCGTCTCCCGGTCGTCGCGGTGGATGTGCGCCCGGACCGTCTCAAGCGGGACCGGGCCAGGGGAGGGTTCGATCCCGAAGATCTCGTAGGTCTGTGGGCTCCAGTAGGAGGCTTGTTCGTCGACGTGGAAGTCCCAGCTCCCCAGCTTGGCGACGCGCTGGGCCTCGGCCAGGCGCTCGGCGGTCTCCTCGAGTTCGGCCTTGGCCTCCTTGCGATCGGTGATGTCCCGCACCAGGGCGATCAGGAGGTCGGCACCCCGGCTCTCCATCTGGGTGATCGATCCCTCGACCCACCGCTGGGTGCCCTCCTTGTGCTCGATACGGGTCGTGAAGTGGTCGTGGAGGTCGTCGTCCTCGGTGGTGAACGCGGACAGCAAGCGGTCTCGCTCGTCGGACACGACGATGTCCAGGAAGGTGTCGAGCCGGGCCAGCTCCTCGTCGGTGTACCCGGTGATCCGGCTGTAGGCGTCGTTGGCGTAGATGACCTTGCCCGAGGAGGCATCGCAGATGACCATCCCTTCGTTCAGGTCGCTCTGGGCCCGGAGCAGCGAGGCGTACAGGTCCCGCTGCTCGCGCAGGGCCTCCTCGATCTGGACCCGGGCGCTGATGTCCTCGACGGTGCCTTCATAGTAGGCGACCTCGCCGTCGTCGTCCCGGACGACCCGGGCGCTCTCCCGGACGTGGATCTCGGTCCCGTCAGCGAGGGCCCAGGTGGACTCCAGGCCGCGGATCTCGCCCTCCTCCTCCAGCTGGTGTTTCCAGGCCTCGCGGTCGTAGGCCGGCTCGAACCGGTCGCCCAGGTTCCGCTCATCCAGGTCCTCGAAAGAGCCCAGCCCCAGCATGTCGAGGAGGGCCGGGTTGGCCAGCATGATCTCGCCGTCGGGTGTGGTCCTGTAGATGCCGACCGGCGCGTTCTCGTACAACGACCGGAACGCCCGCTCGCTCTCCCGGAGGGCAGCCTCGGCAGACTGCCGGCGGGACAGCTCGTCCTGGATCTCCTCGAACAGACGGGCGTTGAGGACGACAAGGCCGATCCTGTCGGCCAGATCCTGGAGCAACTGGAGATCGTCGGGGCTCAGGGGATCGCGGTCGGTCGAGCGGTCGACGCTGATGACCCCGATGGACTGGCCCTGGGCCCGGATCGGGACCGTGATGAGGCTTTGCACCTGGGCGGCGTGGAAGTAAGGCTCGTACCCCTCGGGCAGGTCATCGGACAGCTCGGCGGGATCCAGCTCGCTGATCAAGATCCCCTCCCCGGTGGCCTGGACCTGGCCGGTCAGGGCCTGGCCGGACCGGTGGACGGTCCCCTCGACCAGGTCGGCCAGGGCCTGCCTGAGGGCCGGGTCGGGGTGGTGGTAGGCCAGCGGTTCCAGGACCTCCTGGTCGGGGGCCAACAGCCGGATGGCGCACCCGCCGCCGATGGTCTCGGCGATGGCCGTCGCCGCTTGATCCAGACCTTCGCGGTAGTCTGGCAGGGTGCGGGTCAGGGCTTCTGACACCTGGGCTCGCAGGTTACTCCGCTCGACACGCTTCTGGAGGTCGAGCTCGGCCCGCCGCCACCCGGTGACGTCCCGGAACGTGACCACGCGCCCGACGATCGCGTCGTCGATCCGTTGGGGCTTGGAGTACCGCTCGAAGACGCGGCCGTCATCCAGGCGCACGGTCAGGGTGTCCTCGAGCTCGGGGTTCTCGAAGAGGTGCTCGACGTGGGCTTCGAAGACCTGGGGCTCCCGGACCAGATCCAGCATCCTGTCGAGGGCCTGGTCGACGCTCATCTCCTCGAGCGTCTCTTTCTCGAACCCCCACATCTCGCAGAACTGATCGTTGAAGGTCCGAAGGTCTCCCTCGAGACCGACGACGACCACGCCATCGGCGGTGGCCTCGATGGTCGCCCGGTGGAGCGAGACCGTCTCCCGGAGCTCGCGCTCGATCCGTTTGCGGTCGGTGATATCCCGGAAGCTCCAGACCCGGCCGACGACCTCGTCGCCGACCCGCTGCGGCAGGGAGTGGCGCTCGAACACGCGGCCATCCTCGAACCTCACGAGGTCGAAGCTCTCTGCCTGAGGCTGATCGTAGAGGGCCTCGACGCGTTCCAGGAAGCCGGCGGGGTCCTGGAGTTTCCCGGCCACGAAGGAGAGGAGGACGTCGTCGTCACCGTGGACCCGGACCCGATCGGGGATCCCCCACATCTCGTAGAAGCGTTCGTTGGCTTGGACGACCTGCCCGTCTCGGTCGATGACCAGGAGGCCATGGGGGGTCGCCTCGAAGGCCGCCCGGTTCAGGGCCAGGGCATGGGCCAGCTCCTCGTGGGCATCACGATGGTCGGTGATATCCCGGAAGGTCGAGACCCGTCCGACGATCTCGTCGCCCCGGCGACGGGGCCGGGAGCGCCATTCCAGGACCCGGCCGTCGGTGAGCTCCACAACCTCAGAGATCACGCTGTCGGGTTCCTCGTAGATCGCTTCCACGGTGGCCCGGAAGCTCTCTGGGTCCTCCACGAGCTCGATCGCCTGCTCCAGCGCCGCATCGGGATCGTGGTCGGCCAGGGCCTCGTCCGAGAGGCCCCAGATCTCCTGGAAACGATCGTTGTAGCTCGTGATCCGACGAGCCTCGGTGTCGACGACGAGAAGGCCCTCCGAGGTCGACTCGAGGGTCGCCTGGTGGAGGGACAACGCGTCATGGAGCGAGGCCTCGACGCGCTTGTACTCTGACACGTCGTTGAGGAAGACCAGCAGAGCCCGTTGACCCTCGTAGGTGATCCGGAGGGACGACAGCTCCACATGGAGCTGGTGGCCATCCTCGAGGACCAACGGCTCGGGACCTCGGGACCTGGCGCGATCGGCCAAGCCCTCCAACAGGGGCGCCAAGCTGTCACGGTCCGCCAAGGTCACGATCTCGGAGAGTTGCCGGTCGATGAGGGCCTCGGGGGTCTCGGCGTGCAGGAGGGCCGCGCTGGATCGGTTGGCGTACGCGATGACCTGATCGTCGAGCAGGACCAAGGCTGGATCGGAGAGCCGGTCCAGAAGGTGGACCAGGTCGCCATCCTTGTCCAGGCTGGGCCGTGCCTCCATGGTGGGTCCACGTGCCTGTGGTGTCACAGCCGGATAACGCTTGCGTCCCTGCGAAGCCCCGGATCCAGCACCGTGGACGTGCTCGATGGGGAACGACGGCTGTGGAGGGGGGCTGGAGCCTGATCGGTCCGCGTCGTCGCTCATTGTCGATCACCTCCGTGGACCAGGGTCTGAGGCCAGCGGGTCCGGGTGCCTCCTCGATCCCGGGACGCCCTGGGAGCCACCCGTGGAGGTAGCTCCCTGTGAGGGGTTGCTTGTCCAAGATGGACAGACAAGGGGGTCGGTGGGCTGGTCAGGCCTCGGCAGGGTCGGTGGTCAGGTTGGTGGTCAGCCAGTAGCCGGCGATCGTCTCGATCACGTCCTTGAGCTCGGTGAACTCGAGGGGCTTGGGCACGTAGCTGTTGGCGCCGGCCGCGTAGGCTCGCCGGATGTCCTCCAGGGACCGGCAGGAGCTGAGGACCACGACCGGTACGTCCCGGTAGGCCGGATCCTCCCGCATCTGCTCTAAGACGCCGGTACCATCCATGCCTGGTAGCTTGAGGTCCAGGAGGATCAGGGCCGGGCGCTTGACGGGGCCTCGGGTGCTGGCCTCAGCCAGCTGGGCCAGGGCCTGTTTGCCGTTCGAGGCCAGGGTGACCTGTGCCCTGGGGGCAGCGGCGGCCAGGGCCCGGGAGCCAAGCTCCTGGAGGTCCTTGTTGTCCTCGACGAGGAGGATCCAGGGGACATCCTCTGCCACGGGGGGGCAGGTGGCATCCCCGGAGGTCCCGTGTGTCGCCCCGTGGGTCCCGCTTGGACCCGGGGCCTTGCTGGCCGTCATGTCGTGATCGCCCCCATGGTGGTTGCCTATGGTCGTTAGGGTCGGCGAGGCACACCAACGCTTGCCTGTCCGGGATGAACGGACAGGCGGGGGACGCCTGGGTCCACCGAGCCGATCGGTGGTGGATCAGGCGGTCGCGTTCCCGGCCGGTCCTTGGGTGTTCCCCTCTTGTTCGTCCCGGTAGTCGTCGAAGTAGGACTCCAGGGCCTCCTCGACGGTATCCGATATGTTCTGTCCCGACAAGATCTTCAGTTGATGTAGCTGAAGATGCAGCTTCGTCGGGAGGGTCACCTTGAGGGTTTTGGGCTCGTCGAGGTCGCGGGGGCCATCGCGGATCATCATAGGTCCGATCTCCTCCGGACGCCGACAGCCCTGTGACGTCATGCCAAGGCTTGCCTGTTCACCCTGGACAGACAACCTAGGCTTCCAGTGGAACTGGTGCCGGGTCGACCCTTACTCTTCCTTGGGGGCCCGTAGGCGCCTGAGCGTGGCCCCAGCGGCCTTGAGCCCCTTGAGCTTGCTGCCGTAGAGGAACTCAAGCCCGTCGTCGGTGACCTGCTTGAGATCGTGATCGTAGGGGTAGTACCAGGGCGATCTTGCCCGTCCCCCGCGGGCCTTGTTGATGTGCTTGGTCTGGGTCATGGCCACCAGACCGGCCCGGCCGTGAGTGTGGCCCAGGCCCGAGGCCTTGACCCCACCCCAGGGGGTCTCGCAGGCAGCGTACGTGTAGACGCAGTCGTTGATGGTGACCGTCCCCGCCTCGAGCTCGTGAGCGATAGCCTCGGCCCGGCGGGTGTCCGCGGTCCACACGCTGGCGGTCAGACCGTAGTCGGTGGCGTTGGCCAGCTCGACGGCTTCCCGGTCATCGCTGATCGGCATGATCGGGAGCAGGGGGCCGAAGGTCTCCTCGACCATCACGTCCATGTCGTGGTCCACATCGATCAGCACGGTGGGAGCGTAGAAGCGATCGCCGCTGGCCTTGAGCCGCTGGCCGCCCGTGAGGATCTGGGCCCCCTTGGCGGTGGCATCCTCGACGTGGGCCTCGACCCGGGCAAGCTGGGCTTCGTCGATCAGGGGGCCCATGTCGATGCCCTCCTGGTCACCCAGGCCGACCCGCAGGGCTTGGGTGGCCTCGACGACGTGCTCGACGAAGGCGTCAGCGATGGCCTCGTGGACGTAGACCCGCTCGACGGCCGAGCACGTCTGGCCGGCGTTGGTGAAGGCTCCCCAGACCGCGCCCCGGGCGGCCAGCTCGACGTTGGCATCCTCCAGCACGAGCATGGGATCCTTGCCGCCCAGCTCGAGGACGTGGGGGGTCAACCGGCTGGCGACCTCGGTGGCCACCGTCTTGCCGGTGGACACGCTGCCGGTGAAGATCAGCAGGTCGATGTCGGCCTCGGCCAGGGCCTGGCCGGTGGGCTCGCCCGGGCCCTGGACCAACCGGACGAGGTCGGGTGGCACGCCGGCCTCCCAAAGCAGCTCGACCAGGCGCTGGCCGATCAACGGCGTCTTCTCACTGGGTTTGAACACGACGCCGTTGCCCGCGTAGAGGGCCGAGAGGATCTGGGTGGCCGGGATCGAGAACGGGTAGTTCCAGGGAGAGATGATGCCGACCACGCCCAGCGGCTCGCGGTGGATCTCGCTGGTGCGATCCATCAACAGGGGGTTGGCCAGCCGGAAGCGCTCGCCGGAGAGGACCTCTTCCCCGTGCCGACCGAGGTAGGCGGTCATCTCCAGGGTGGGCATGATGTCGGCGATCCGGGCCTCGGCCAGGGGCTTGCCGGCCTCCTGGGTGATCAGGCTGGCCACGTTGTCCCGTTGGTCCATCACGAGATCGGAGAAGGTCTCGAGGACACCCAGCCGTTCCTCCGGCGTGCGGGTCCCCCAGACCTTCTGGGCATCCCGGGCGGCCTCCAAGGCCTCCCGGACGTCGTCCTCGCCGGCGATGGCCACCGCGTCGATGGTCTCACCCGTGGCGGGGTTCACCGAGGTCAAGCTCTGGCCCATGAGCCCCGAGCGTCGTCGCCGAGGATAAAGGTAGGCCGCCGAGGCGACCGTTCCTGGCCATCCCGATCCGACGGCGGCTACGCTGGGCCAGGGAGAGATGAGGAGAAAAGAGGGGGAGGAGTGGCCAGCGCGTGGCTGGCCGTTGAGAGGGAGAGGGAAAGGGAGGGCCGGCGTGCGACGATTGGGGGGAGGAGTGAAGCGCGTGGCCTCTCCCGTTCCTCTCGGATCGTTGGTTTGGGGACCTACTTGATCCAGTTGATCTCGAAGCCGTCCTTCGTCGTGGTGGTGCCTTGCTCCTCGACCTGGCGGTTACCGTTGCCGTCCTCACCGAGGACGTTGGCGGACTCCACACCGGTCATGATGGCCATGACCCGGACGCGGCCCTCGTAGGCCGGGTCGATCCGGGCACCCCAGATGAC
>CAZBKU010000035.1:0-16792 GCA_964492585.1 uncultured Thermoplasmatales archaeon
ATGTCGCCCTCCTCGATGCCGGCCACGGCGGGCTTGGGCGTGAGGAAGTGCTCGACCTCGGCCAGGTCGCTGGCCCCCTCGAGCAGGGTCTTGGCGTGGGGAAGCGACCGGGTCAAGCGTTCGAGCTTCTGGCGGTCGCCGGTCTCGATGAAGACGTATCCGCGGAGCTCGGCCGGGGCCAGGATGGCGTACACCGGGGCCTTCTTCTTCTTGGCCCGGACCTGGAGCGTGTTGGCCACGTTGCGCTCCTGGTTGATGGTGGTCTTGAGGATGAAGATGTCCCGGTCCTCGTCGTCGCGGAACTCCTCGTCCTCGCCCTGTTCCTCGGGAGCTGCCTCGCTCATGTGGGCGTCACTCCGGGGATCTTGTTCATGATCCAGAAGATGATGAACCCGATCAGGCCGATGACCAGGAGGCCCAGCGCCGTGGTCTTGGCGGTCTGGTTGAACTCCTCTTTGGAGGGCTTGCGAGCCATCCTCAGGACGCGCCCGTACTTGCCCTTCCCGACGCGGGAAGCCCGAGACTCGATCCGGCCCTGGATCTCCCAGGCCTTGTCGACGAACTCAGGCTGCTCGCCCGAGCTGGAGCGCGAGCGCTCTTTCTTGGCCGCGGCCATCGCTGAGCCAAAGGAGCCCCCCTATTAACGCTTTTTGCCACGTGTCCTCGGGCCCCGACAGCCTCAGGGACGGGCTTGCGACCCCAGGATCAGCGATCCAGGGCCCGGTTCCCGCCGGTCCAGGCTCCTGCTCCTCCCGAGGATCAGCGGGCCGAGAGGAGGGTCAGAGCACTGGCCAGGTCCAGGGCGCCGTGGCCCTGGGCCTCGGCATCGAAGCCCAGGTCGACCACGCTGGAGGTCAGAAGCTCGCGGATCTGTCCCCTGTCAAGATCGCGGATCCTGGGCCATGCGCAGAGCAGCCGCACCGGCCACGTCGGGGGCGACCATGCTGGGGGCGCTCATCCAGACGTCGTCATCGCCAGGGGTGGTGGACAGGATCTGGCTTCCGGGCGCCAGGAGCTCGACCTCGGGACCCTTGGCGGGGTAGCTGGCCCAGGGGCCGTCGGCGGTCAGGGCGCTGACGGCCTGGACCTCGGGCTGGTCGGCGGGGAAGTCGACCGGGTCACCGGTGGTGTTGCCGGCGGCGGCCACGATCAACACACCCTGGTTGTGGGCGTGTCGGATCGCCTCGTGGCCCCCATCATGGCGGCCGGGTTGCTGGCAGCCCAGGGAGAGCGCGAAGATGTCGGCCCCCTGGCGGTTGGCGTACCGGATGCCGTCCTCCAGCGCGCTGAAGGTCCCGGTGGCAGCCCTGGGTCCCCCGACGGGACAGCCGGTAGGGCTAGAGGATGAAGTCGACCTCTTGGGCCTCGACCTTCTTGTCTGGGGTCTCGCCGGGTCCCAGGATCTGACTGCTCTTGACGCCGGTGACCACGAGCATGACCCGGACCTGGCCGCGCAGGGCCTTGTCCACCCCGCAGCCCCAGATGATCCGGGAGTCCTGCTGGACGTTGTCGAAGACCTTGTGGGCCACGGCCTCGGCCTCGCTGATGGTCATCTCCGGTCCGCCGACGACGTTGATCAGCGCCCCGGTGGCCTGGCTGACGTCCACGTCGATCAGCGGGGAGTGGAGGGCTTCGTCC
The DNA here is from genome assembly GCA_964492585.1 of uncultured Thermoplasmatales archaeon. Taxonomy (GTDB): domain Archaea; phylum Thermoplasmatota; class SW-10-69-26; order SW-10-69-26; family SW-10-69-26; genus CAYXGD01. The sequence continues at coordinate 1,639 of CAZBKU010000035.1, forward strand.
ATGGCTTTCTTGAGCCGGTTCTCGCCCTCGCCCTCGCCAAGGCCGATCATGGCCACGCCGCCCTTCTTCATGATGGTCTTCAGGTCGGCGAAGTCCAGGTTGACCAAGCCGGGTTTGGTGATCATCTCGGTGATGCCCTTGATCGAGCGGAGGAGCACCTCGTCGGCCACGCGGAAGGCGGCGTTGAGCGGGAGCCTGGGGGCGATCTCCAACAGCTTGTCGTTGGGGATGACCAGGGTGGTGTCCGCGGCGTCGCGCAGGCGGGCAAGCCCGGCCTCGGCGTTCTTCATGCGGACCTGACCCTCGACCTTGAACGGCAGGGTGCAGACCGCGATGGTCAGCGCGCCGGCGTCCCGAGCGGCCCGAGCGACGACGGGGGCCGAGCCGGTGCCGGTGCCGCCACCGAGCCCGCAGGTGACGAAGACGAGGTCGGCGCCCTCGACGATCTTGCGGATCTGCTGCTCGGACTCCTTGGCGGCCTCCTCGCCGACCTGGGGAAGCGAGCCGGCGCCCAGGCCCTTGGTGAGGTGGCGTCCGATCAGGATCTTGTTCTCGATCGGCGTGTTGAGGAGGTGCTGGGCGTCGGTGTTGAGCGCGTAGAACTGGGCGCCCTCGACGCTGGCCTCGCTGAGCCGGTGGACGGTGTTGGTCCCGGCACCGCCGCAACCGACGACCTTGACCTTGGTGTTGAGGCCGCCGAGCAGGTCCTCGAGCTCCTCGTCGGAGGTGTTCACGTCGTTCGGGTCCGTGCCGGCACCGGTGTCGGGCGCGGTGCTGGGCTGGCTTGGCGCTGTGGCCTCGCCGTCCTCATCGGCGGCGGCCCTGGATACGGCTTCTTCAACCAGTGATCTCAATGACATCCCCTCCTAGGTAAGGGTGGTGCATCCCGTTGTTACAAGATGGCCGGACAGCCAGTTTAAACCTGTCGAATCTCATCTGCCACGGCTCGGGCCGAGGAGGGGGAGCACCCGGCCCCAACCTCCCGGCAAGCGACCGCTGGGAGCGGGGGGACCGATGAGGGGTTCAGGGCCCGGTCAAGCGCTCAGGGCGGTGGTCCCTGGCAGTCGTAGGGGCAATGGTAGGGCACGCCGTACTGGCAGTCGATCCCGCCGTACTGGTTCGTGGACTTGCCCACGCAGACGACGTAGTTCCCGCAGTCATCGTCGGTCGCGCTCGTGCACCAACCGACCGCCATACCGCCGGGGGCCACGGCCAGCAAGCCGAGGCCGGCCAGGAGCATGGCCGCCATGAGGATCGTGGTTCGCATGGTAGCTCCGGGCCGGCAACCCGGCCGCTCACGATGAACCCTTGCTCAACAGGTCTACGGTGGCTGAGCGCCAGACCCGGCCCGTCCTGAAGCTTTATCCCACGGGCTCCCCTGTTCAGCATCGATGTCCAAGGCCGTCGTCCTGCTCTCGGGTGGCCTCGACTCTACCGTCAGTGCGGCCCAGGCGGTGGCCGACGGCCACGACCTGGTGTGCTTGACCGTCCGGTACGGGCAGCGCCACGGACGCGAGCTGGACCGCGCCAAGGCCGTGGCCGAGCGCCTGGACGCCGACGAGCACGTCGTGCTCGAGGTCGATCTGTCGGCCTGGGGTGGCTCGGCGCTGACCGACGAGAACATCGAGGTCCCGACCCTGCGCGACGAGGAGGAGATCTCGGCAGGCATCCCGGCGACCTACGTGCCGGCCCGCAACCTCATCTTCCTGTCGCTGGCCACGTCCCTGGCCGAGGCCCGGGACGCCGAGGCGATCTACATCGGCGCCAACGCGGTGGACTTCTCGGGCTACCCCGACTGCCGGCCGGCGTTCATCAGCCACTTCGAGCGGACGGCCAACCTGGGGACCAAGCGGGCCGTGGAAGGCGAGCCCTTCCGGGTCGTGGCCCCTCTGATCAACCTGTCCAAGGCCCAGATCGTCCAACGTGGCGTCACCCTGGACGCCCCGCTCGAGCTGACCTGGTCGTGCTACCAGGGCGGCAAAGAGCAGTGCGGCGTCTGCGATGCTTGCAAGCTCCGCAAGAAGGGCTTCCGGGAGGCCGAGGTCGAGGACCCGGTCCCGTACGCCGAGTAGCCGGCCCCGTTGTCTCTGAGGCAAGCTTCAAGCTCCCTCAGCTCAGCGGCTAGCGTGCTCCGGGGGTCACGGTGCCCGGCTGCCCGCCGGGTCAGGGCATCGCCCTCTCACCTCCCGCCCCCGGGGCGCCTTCTCCAAGGCAGCGCGTCAGCGCCGGCGCCGTCGGACGAGGAGCGCCAGACCCCCGATCGCCAGCAGGAGGACCGGCGCGCCGACCCCCGGCGTCTCATCGGTCTCGTCCGCGGCGGCGGTGAGGGTCTCATCGACCCGGAACGGATCCAAGGGGGCAGCGTCCTGGTCGTCGGGGACCATGTCGCCGTCGGTATCGACGGTCAGGTTCCCGGTAGCGTTGGAGAGGATCTCGTCGACCGTCTCGGTCAGGTTGGTGACGGTCGGGTCCCGGGGAGCTTGGTCCTGGAAGTCGCGGACCGTGTCGGCATCGGTGTCCTTGCCCAGCTCCATGCCGGGCCACTGCTGGGCCATGGTGACGGCCTTGTAGGCATCGATCATGCCGTAGCCGAACCGGTGGTCCCACTGGGCCGACATGTTGGCCGCGCTGATCTCCATCTCCTGATGGGGCTCGGCGGTCTGGTGGAGGATCTCGGCCACCTCGGCCGGGGTCAGCGCCGGGTTGGCGTCCAGCATCAACGCGACCACGCCGGCGGTCATGGGGGTGGCCGCGCTGGTCCCACCGAAGCTCTGTTCGCACTGGTAGGGCAAGCTGACCTGAGCGCCCGGCGTGCTCGTGTCCTCGGGCCCAAGGCAGACCGCCTGGTGTTCGCGCCCGTCGGTCAGGCTCGACCCGGTGCTGACGACCAGGTGGCCAGGCGCGGCGACATCGGGCTTGAGCTCCTCGTAGGGATCGTCGTCCCCATCGTCGGTCCGCGGACCCCAGGTGCTCGTCTCCCGGAGCTCGTCGTCGCTGCGGTCCACGGTCCGCTTGTTCCAGATGTTGGCCACGCTGATGGCGCCATCGGCGCCGGTCGGGCAGCCCAGGTCGGGCTCCTCGGTGCTGCCCGAGTTGCCAGCGCTACCCAGGACCACGATGCCGGCCTCGACGGCCTCGGTGGCGGCCTGGCAGATCGGATCGGTGCCGTCGGTCTTGTCGTTGGGGCTCCAAGACATCGTGATCACGTCGATCCCGTCGTTGGAGGGGTCGTCGTCGCCCCAGTCCGCATCCTCGTGCTCGATGGCCCAGTCGAAGGCCTGGAGGACATCGGTGGTGAAGGTGTCCGTGGCCGGGGTGTCCCCGAAGGCGTTCGGGACATCGCTGAACTGGACGTCGACCAGCCAGGCGCACGGTGCGACGCCGGCGCGGTCGTCCTCGCCGTAGGCCGGGGCATCCTCGGCGGAGAAGAACGGTTGGCCGGCGTGGCTGACCGCGATACCGGCCACCGGGGTCCCGTGGGTGCCGACCAGGGGCTGGGGGTTGCCGCCGTTGGCCAGGGTCCACATCTCTTGGGTGTGGGTGGCGTCGTACCCAGCCACGACCTTACCGTCGAGGTAGGGATGCTTGTCGTCGACGCCCTCGTCGAACACGGCCACGGTGACACCGCACCCGTAGATGCCCTGCTCCCAGGCGGTATCCGGGGAGTAGGCCTCCGAGGGGCTGGCTTTGATCCCGCGGGTGGCGATCTCCAGCGCCGAGGCAGCCGGCGCAAGTACAAGCAACAGGGCCAGGCAGGTGGCCACGATGGTCAACGGTCGTCCTCCCATGGTCGAGCCTCGTGACCGAAGGTGCTTGGACCCACCATAGGCGTTCTGGTGGCGGCGTTCAACCGACGGACCCGCTGACGGTCCCGGGCCCATGTCGCTTATCTAAGGAGACCCCATCAGGCCGGCCGTGGCCGATGCGCTCATCCGCGCCCGCGACCTGACCCGCGTCTACCGTACCGACGCCGGCGAGGTCCAGGCGCTTCGAGGGGTCGATCTGGACATCGAGGCCGGCGAGATCGTAGCCATCCTGGGGCCCTCGGGTTGCGGGAAGACCACGCTGGTCAACTGCCTGTCGGGCATCGACGTGCCCACCTCGGGCACCGTGGCCTTCGACGACCAACGCCTCGACGGGCTCTCCGACCAGGCCCGGACCCGGCTGAGAAGCCAGCAGATGGGCTTCGTCTTCCAGGCCTTCAACCTGATCCAGGTCCTGTCCGCCGCCGAGAACGTCGAGCTGCCGATCCTCCTGCAGGCCGGCCAGCAGGCCACGGCCCGCAAGCGGGCCCTGGCCGCCCTCGAGCAGGTCGACCTGGCCGACCGGGCCGACCACCTTCCCTCCCAACTGTCCGGCGGCGAGCAACAACGGGTGGCCCTGGCCCGGTCCCTGGTCACCGAACCGCGGGTGGTCTGGGCCGATGAACCCACCGGGAACCTGGACGCTGCCAGCGGCAAGCGCGTGCTGGCCTTGATGGAGGACCTCAACGAGGCCTTCGGCCAGACCTACGTGATCGTCACGCACGACATGAAGGTCGTCGAGATCGCCGACCGGGTGCTGCACATGGAGAGCGGGCAGATCGACCGGGACGAGCGGGGGAGGCGACGCCTCGCGTGAGCCAAGGCACCGGCCGATCGGGCATGCTGGGCACCCTCTGGCAGATCGCTTGGAGGAACGCCAAGCGCCACCGGGCCCAGGCCATCGCCGCGGCCGCCGCCGTGGCCGTCGGGACCTGTGTCCTAGCCGCCTCCCTGTCGGCCGGGCAGGCCGCCGAGGCCGGGATCACCCAGGTCGCCTTCGACATCCTGGGCGAGACCGACGAGCTGGTGCGCTCCGAGGGCGACTTCTTCTTCCCCGAGGAGGCCGCCGACCGGTTCACCCAGGAGACCCAGATGAGACGCGACGACGTGACCACCGGCAAGGCCATCGCCTACCTCGGCAACGCCGGCACGCCGGACGGGTTGACCGAACCGGACGTCTTCATGGTCGGGTTCCCGACCGACGATCCAGGGTTCTTGGGGTTCGATCCGGTGGCCGGTGGTGGGGAGCTTTCCGGCTCGGGCGTGCTCGTCAACCAGCGCCTGGCCGATGCGCTCGGTATCGGTGCCGGGGACACCATCGAGGCTCGCTACGGGTTGCCGATGGACCCGCTGGTCCCGACGGTCCACACGTTCGATGGGAACGTGACCTCGGCCACCGGCCCAGCCGACCTGCCGGTGCTCGGCGGCGAGATGGACCCGACCGCCAGCTCGCACAGCTTCGAGGTCGATGACACGGCCACCCGGATCGTGGCCGTGCTCGTCTGGGGCTCCCCTGAGAACACCACCGATCTCGATGTCAGCCTGACCAGCCCCGGCGGGGAGACCGTCTCGAACACGAACGGCTCGACCGGCGATCCCGACGCTCCGGCCATCCTGAACGCGACGGCCGAGGGCGGTCAGTGGACCGCCCGGGTGACCGCCAAGGCGGCCGCCGACCAGCCCTACCGGTTGTTCGTCGTCACGCTGCGTCCGGCGTTCAGCATCGAGGAGCTCCGGGAGGCCCGCCGGCAGCTGGACGAGATGGGGCCCCTGGGCGAGCAGATCCAGCAGCGTCTCCAGCAGGGGCGGACGGCCGAGCTGACCGTCGACGGGGTGGTCAGCGGCGAAGGCAAGGGCGGGTTCCTGGGCGAGCCGGCCGTCTTCTTCCAGCTGGACCGGCTCCAGGGCCTGTTGGAGCGCCAGGGAGAGATCAACCTGATCCGGGTGAGCAACCCTGGCGACGTCCGGGGCGGCCTGGCGCAGACCGACGAGGTCACCCCGGACCTTCGATCCGCGTTGAACGCGACCCAGGCGGCCTTCCAGGATCCAAGCGTCCAGGCCCTCCAGGTCGAGACGAGCAAGGCCGACATCGTGGAGCGGGCCGAGCAGGCCGGCGCCCAGTTCACCCGGTTCTTGACCACGCTCTCCTCGTTCACCATCGTGGCCGGGATCCTGTTGGTGGTCAACCTGTTCAGCATGCTGGCCGAGGAGCGCCGGGTGGAGCTCTCGGTCATGCGGGCCATGGGCCTGGAACGCAAGCACCTGGTCGGCGCCTTCACCATGGAGGGCACCCTCTACGCGTTGCCCGGCGGACCGATCGGGGCCGTGGCCGGCATCGGGTTGGCCTACGGGTTGATCCAGGCCATCAACGACTTCATCGCCACCGAGGGGGCCCTGCCGATCCCCTTCGTCATCGAACCCTGGACCCCCGCCGTGGCGGCCCTGATCGGCATCCTGTTCACGGTGGCCGCCGTGGCCGTGACCGGGTACCGGCTCTCGGGCCTGCACATCGCCTCGGGGCTCAAGGGCCAGACCGATCCCGAGGCCACCGGCCGCAAGCGCTGGCTGCCGCTGGCGCTGGTCGCCGCCGGGCTGATCGTCACGCCCTTGTTCTGGCTGACCGGGCTCTACACGGCCCTGATCGTCGGACCCATGGCGCTGCTCTACGGCGGGGCCCTGTGGCTCGGGCGGTCCTGGCAGGCCCACAACGCCCGGTTTTTGGGGGCGCTGCTGGTCCTGCCCTATGGGTTGTGGACGATCGTGGCCTTCGACGAGATCCCCGCCGCCGAGGTTCCCCTGGTGGCCCCGCTACGGGGCACCCTGATGGTCCTGGCCGGCGTGGTCCTCCTGCTCAACCTGCCGGGCCTGCCCCGCCTTCTCAAGGGGACGGCCCGGCGCTTTGGCCGTTGGGCGCCGGCCACGATGGTGGCCCTGGCCTACCCGATCAAGAAGCAGATGCGCACGGGCCTGACGGCCAGCATGTTCGCCCTGGTCTTGCTGGTCCTGGCGGTCTTCTCCAGCTTCTTCACCGTCTTCGAGGTCGACCCGGCCCGCGAGGCCGGCGGGTACGACCTCTACGCCGAGACCAACCTGCCCGTCGAGGACCTGGAGGCCTGGACCGAGGCCAACCTGGACCAGCGCCCGGCCAGCCTGGACCGCGTGTCGCTGGTCGACCAGATGTCGGTGGTCCGCGTGGTCGGCGGGGACGTGGTCACCGTCGAGGGCCAGGAGGTGAACTACAACGGGCCGCCGGTCGACTGGTTCTACGGGATCGACCAGGGCTTCGCGGAGAACAACGGGTACGATCTCGTCAGCCGAAGCGACCGGTTCGAGACCGACGAGGAAGCCTACCGGGCCGTGGCCAGCCAGCAGGACCTGGCCGTGGTCTCACGGGTCTACGACATCGACGAAGCCGGGCGTCTGGGCCGGATCGACGGCGGCGAACGGTTGACCGTGGAGCTGGTCTCTGGCACGGTGAACCTGACCGTGGTCGGTGCACAAGAGCAGCAGTACCTGGGCGGGATCTTCATCGACGAGGCCCTGCTCCAGGACCTGTTCCCGACCCATGGATCCGGGTTCCTGATCCAGGTCGAGGAGGACCAGGACCCGGTGGAGGTCGCCCGCGCCATGGAGCGCGACTACCAACCCATGGGTCTGGACGTCGAGGCCATCGAGCAGCGCGCCACCGAGCTTCAGGCTCTCAACGCTCGGTTCTTCAACGTGCTCCAGGTCTTCCTGGGCTTGGGCCTGGTCATCGGTGTCAGCTCGCTTGGGATCGTGACGGCCAAGAGCGCTTTGGAGCGTGAACACGAGCTGGGCGTCCTGCGAGCCATGGGCCTGCCCAAGGAGCACATCACCTGGAGCCTGGTCTCCGAGTCCCTGTTCACCGCCGTCTTGGGGATCCTGCCCGGCATCGCCATCGGGGTGGCCGTGGCCTACGCGGCCTGGCTGGCCTTCTTCGCCGAGGCCGGCGTGGCCTTCACGATCCCGTGGACCAGCATCGCCATCCTGTCGGCCATCAGCCTGGTGGCCGCGGTCGTGTCGACCATCGGACCGGCGCGCCGGGCGGCCAACACCGACGTCCCCGCGGCCGTCCGTGTCGAAGGATAGCGCGCTCAACCATCCAAGCGCTATCCTGAGAGAGCACGGGCGCCAGCCCGTGCGTATGGAAGGGTAGGGATGGTCGACACGAGAGCACGTCCACCGAGCCCCAGAAGCGAGGGGGACGTGCGTATCTCGGGGCCCCGGCAAGCGGTTCACAAGCGAGCCGAGCCCCGAGGATGGCCGACCATCGGACCGGCGCGCCGGGCGCCAACACCGACGTCCCCGCCGCCGTGCGGGTTGAGGGCTGGATGGGGGCACCGCATAGGATTCATCCCGAAAGAGCCCGAACCCTTGGTTCGGGCGGATCGAGGGGTAGCCCACGTCACAGCGAAAGGGGCTACCCCGAGAGAGGACCGGCGCCAGGCCGTACGGATCGACGATGCTCATCGCCTCGACGTGGCTCCCCTCGACGACACCATCATCGGTGCGGGTTGAGGCCGAGAAGCCCAGACATAGACGGTGGTTGGGCGCAGCCTCAACCGTCCACCCTAAGGTTGATGAGGCTGGCCAAACGGTTGTTTGTGTGCCCCGCGACGAGGGCGTCGGAGGTCCCCGCAGGTCCCCTCCTGCCCCGCCGCCCGACGATCGCGGGGCCCACCCCTCTCTTGCCCTCCTAGGCTGAAGCCTCGGGGAGACGCCGGGCTCCACGGCCGGCCCTCCTCGGGCCTGCCTGCTGGTCCGGTCAGCGTGTCAGCGCGTCGGCTGGGACCTGGGTCGCGTCGGCCGGCACCAGCGGCAGGTCGAGCACCGCCTGGGGGCCAAGCTGCAGGGTGCTGGTCGCGAAGGTGTCGTCCTGGTGGATCCAGCCGTCGTCGTTGGTCAGCACGAGCTCTAACTGGGCCCCGGCCGGGACCACATCGTGCTGCGGGAACATCGTGACCGTCAACCGGTAGGGCTCACCAGGCGTCAAGGCCTGGGGTTGGTCGACGCCGTCCAGGTGCCGGGTGTCCTGGTAGCCGCGGTTGATCCACTCCCGGGTGCCGTCCTCCTTCACCAGGTAGAGGTGGGCGACCCAGTGGGTGCTCTCGGCGTCGGTGGAGGCCTCGAGCGTGACGGTGGGCCGGCCGGTGAGCACGGTGGCCTCCTCGAAGGCCTCGGTGGTGAACGTCAGCTCGGCCGGGTGGCCGGTGACCGTGGACCCGGCGGTCTCGATCGGGCCGTCGGCACCGTAGGTGGAGGCTTGCTCCTGCGGGTAGTCGTGCACGATGGCCTCTCCGGCCTCGGCGTCGGCGGTGACCAGGGCGCCATCGGCGCCCAACTGGAAGGTCAGGGACCCGTCGTGGGCTGGTGGGAAGTGAGGGATCGCTCGCCAGGTCTCCTCGGTGTCCTCGATGAGGACCGGGGGAAGCTCCTCGACGATGCCGGTATCGATGCCCTGAAGGTGGTGGTCGTACCAGCGGTGCAGGATGCCGGCCTGGCCCCACCAGTCGTCCCGGTCGGGCGTGGCATGGCCCCACTGGCCGTAGATGGCCCGGACGGGCTCTCCTCCCCAGGCCTCGGACAGGGGATCGATGTGGTTGGGCTTGACGTTCCAGTCTTGCAGGCCGTGGATGCGGAGCATGCTGACGTTGCTCTGGCTGGCCAGTTTCCAGTAGGCGCGGTCCTCCCAGTACCCGTTCCAGTCGCCGGTGAGATCGGTGGCCTGCTGGAGGTTCTCGGGCTGGCACTGGACACGCTCGTGGTAGGTGGTCGCCGCGTTGGGATCGGTACCGGGGACGGCCGAGATGGCCAGGTAGCCGCCCATGGTGCCAGCACCCTGACCCTCGTAGGGCACGCCACGGTAGTAGATGTACTCGTACTGGCTGTCGACGCTGGCGATGGGGACGATGGTCTTCAGCGCCGGCGGGTTGAGCAGGGCGGTGGTGATCTGGGTCTCGCCGTCGTAGGAGACACCGTACATGCCGACCTTGCCGTCGCTCCAGGGCTGCTCGGCGATGGTCTGCACGGTCACGTAGCCATCGTACCACTGCTCCGGGCCGGACTGATCGATGCAGCCGCCGCTGTTGTGGTTGCCTCGGACATCGGCGAAGGCCACCGCGTAGCCTCGGGGCACGAAAAAGTCGACCAGGTCGGGATCGTAGGGGCTTTCTTCCGGTGGTACCGGCGGGGCCTGGCCCTGGCTGGCGGCCCCGGCAACGCCCAGGGCGTCACCCAGGGACTGGTAGGGGGTCATCACCAGGATGGTGGGCACGGTGACGTCGCCCTCGGTCTCCGGCCGGTAGATGTCCATCCAGATCCTAGCGCTCTGGTTGCCATCCTCGCTCTTCTGGAACGTCGTCTGCTCGCGCACGATCTCGTCGTAGATCGGCGCGGTGAGCTCGTCCAGGTCAGCGGGCGCCTGGCTGGTGGACTGGGGGTCCAGGTCCTGGGTGCCAAGGCAACCTGCCAGACCGACCGTGAGAAGCAGGAGGGCGGTGACCAGTGCCGTGGCTCGCGGCATCATGGCCATCAGGCTCGCTGGGCCCTGATAAGCGTTCCTGGCAGCCGGTTGACCAGACGCGTCCTCCTCAGGGGTGGTGACGGGTCTGCGACGTGAGGCTTCATGCCTTGGGGGCGCTCTGTGCCGGCTGTGGCACAGGAGATCCAGGTCGCTGTCGTCGGTGCCAGCCCGGCTGGTTTGACCGCGGCCATCCAGGCGGCCCGATCCGGCGCCCAGGTCGACCTGTTCGAGGGCCGCCAGGAGATCGGGGTGCCCGAGGCCCCGGCCAAGGTCGCGTTCGATGCCCTGCTCCCCCGCGGGGCTGGCCCCCGACGTGCCCACGTGAGGTCCCGGTTCGATCACGTCGTCCTCTCGGGTCCCGCCGGGGCCAGCCTCGAGGTCCAGGCACCGGGACAGGTCCTGGACCGGACACGGTTCGACCAGCACCTGGTCCAGCGGGCCGTCCAAGCCGGGGTGCGGGTCCGTACGGGCCTTGGCGAGGTCACGGCCCCGCGCCCCGACCGGCTGGAGGCCGACGGCCTCGTCCTTCACGCGGAGGTCACGGTCTTCGCTGACGGTCACCCCTCCCTTGCCGGTGGGTTCCTGGAGCCGATCCAGGCGCCGGAGGCCGTCCGGTGGGGGGTCATCCACGTGGTCGAGGGTCCCAGATCGGGTCCGGACCGACCGTTGCATCTCCAGGTCGGCAGCCATGCCCCAGGCGGACGCACCCAACTGGTCCCCCTGGGAGACGGCCGCTGGGAGCACTGGACCTTCGCCCGGACGGGCCCCGAGCGGGCCCGGCGCCTGGCCGACCAGGCTGTGGCCGAGCCCTGGCCTGGCATCGGCCCCTTGGATGTCGACGAGACGATGCCCGTCCGCAGCGGGCCCGATCCGGCCCACGCGCTGCCCGGAGCCCTTGCCGGGCCTGGCTTCATCGTGACCGGGGGGGCCGGCGGTCTCGGCGGTCTCGAGGTGGGCCTGAGAACCGGCACGGCCGCCGGTCGGGCCGCTACCCGGTCCCTCGATGGCGGCGGCCAGGGGGCCCTGGACCGGTACCACGAGCTGATGCACGCCCGGTTCGGCGACGGGTACCGCGGCCTTGCCCAGCTCATGGACTTGGTCGAGGGCCTCCCCGACGGGACCCTCGACGACGTGCTCGGCCCGTGGGAAGGCCACGTGGTGGACCTGGACACCGTGGCGGGTCTGGCCACGGGTCGCCCCGGGGCCCGGGGGTTGAGCCTTGGCCGGATGCTGGCCGCCCACCCGGGGGCAGCCCTGCGCTCGATCCTGGGCCTGGCTCGGCGTCCAGCTGACCTCTGGTCGGCGGTCAGTCGGCGCTGATGTCCACCGGGTCGGCGCCCTCGTCCTCGGTCAGGACCCCCAGGTGGTGGCGGACGACCAGCTCGCCGCCCAACCAGCCTTGGATCCCGATGGCAAGGGATCCCAGGACGTCGAGACCGAGGAGCAGGTTCAGGCTGCCGGGGGCTTGGCCCAGGGGGAGGCGGAGGTAGAGCGCTGCACCGTAGAGGAGCAAGATCCCCACGCCCAGGCTGAAGTGGATCGCCGCTGTGGTGTGGGCCTTGACCTCGTCGGGGATGGCAGCCAGGTCGAGCAGCCCGGTGAGGATCGCGACCAGGGTGGCCAGGACGCCCAGGACAGCCAGGTACCCACCGGCGACCAGGGCACCCTCGAACCCGGCCCGGTCGGCCACATCCAGGGCGGCCATGAACGGGAACGGTGCCATGGCGAACGGGATCATCATGACGTGGACCGGGTGACCACCGAACAGCGACAGCCGCGACCGCATGGCGACCAAGCACCCCGGACCCGCTTAGAGGTTTCCTGGCTGTCAGCCGTCAGGCAGCGCTGCCAGGCGTGCTCGCCGGGACGGCCCTGCCCTCGGGGCTGGCCGGTCAGGGCGCGACCGAGGTCACGCGCAGGACACCGGTGGCGTCAGCGATGTACATGTCCCCCTCGGGCCCGAAGTGGACATCCAGGGGGAGGGGCAGGTTGGTGACGAAGTCGCGGACCTCGGTGGGGTTGCCCTCGTCGTCGAGGCCGACGCGGACGACCTTGTGCGCGGTGTTGTGGGTGGTCGGGTTCTCGGCCATCTTCTCAAGCAGGTCCTCGGCGAAGAACTGGGTGCACTCGCCGACGTACAGGGCGTGGCCGAAGGGGCCCTGGGTGTCGTCCGGGATGTCGGCGCCGGTGGCGCACACGTGCCAGCCGATCAGGGCGTCGGCGGTGTGGACGTCCTGGCAGGGCTGCTCGTCGATGGCCGGATGGTCGAAGCCGGTCGGCCAGTCGGGGAAGACCGGGTTGTTGGCCTTGCTGATATCGTCCCCGGTGGCTCCAGGCAGGCCCTCGTTGTAGCAGAACGGGAACCCGTAGAAGGCCTCAGGGCCATCGTCGAACCGGTAGATGGCGTCCTGGCTGGAGGGATCGTCGGCGCCGTTGGTGGCCGTGTAAGGCACACCGTCAGGCCCGAAGGCCACGTCGTAGACGTTGCGGAGGCCGAACCCGATGACGTCGACCTTGTCCGCGAAGTCGTCGTTGACCGTCGCGCTGTAGATCTCGTCAGCGGCCAGGTCGTCGCCGTTCTCGTCCTCCCACTGGAGGACGGCGGGATCACCCTGGAGGGCGACCGGGTCGACGGCCAGGATGGCGCCGGAGTAGGGGAAGACGTCGGCCGACCCGCCGGCTGCGCCGTTGTCGTTGGGGTTGCCGTTGGTGATGAACAGCCGGCCGTCGTCGTGGATCTTCAGGTTGTTCGTGTTGTGCCGGCCGTTGGGCAGGTTGTCGACGAGGACCTGACGGTCGCCGTCGCCGTCGATCCAGTAGACGATGCCGTCGGCGGCCCGGCCGGGCTGCTCGGGGGCCACCGAGTCGCTGACGTAGGCGGTGCCCTGGTCGTCGAAGGCGATGCCCAGGGGCTGGTTGAACCCGGTGGCGAAGACGTTGATGTCCTCGACCACGGGTCCGGCGGGTGTCCAGATGAGGTCCAGCCGGTAGATGTCCCCGGTCAGGGTGGCCGCGTACATATCGGGACCATCCTGGCTCACCTCCCCGGGTAGAGGCTCGCCGTCACCAGGCCCGAACGTGATGGCGGTCGGGACCGGCAGGGGGGCCAAGGGATGGGCCGCGAAACCGTTGGCGGCCTCGGGGACCACCTGGATCTCGCCGGCCTGGGCCTGGGCCTGGCCGGCCGGCTCGACCACCGCCAGCGGGACGGTCAACATCGCTAGCGCCACGAGTGCTACGGTACCCGAGCTTCCTTCCATCAGCCTCACCGGTGGACAAGACGGGAGGAGGGCTAAAGGACTCCCCTCAACCAGGTGGTTGAAACAGGGGACTGTAGGGTGGTCCAGCCGGAGGCCGGCTACGCGCGGCCGCCGCTCTCCAGGGGCTCCTTGCCCAGCTTCTCGCGGGTCAGGTTGATCAAGCCACCGGCCTCGATGAGCTCCAGGGCCTTGTCCGACAAGGGTTCGGCCTCGAAGGTCTGGCCCGTGGTCGTGTTCTCGATCTGGCCCGAACGCAGGTCGATCGCCACGGTGTCCCCCTCGTCGACGTGGTCGCTGATGCCAGGGACCTCGAGGACCGGGAGGCCCACGTTGAAGGCGTTCCGGTAGAAGATCCTCGCGAAGCTCTCGGCGACGACGACCGGGATGCCGGCACCCTTGATCGCGATCGGGGCGTGCTCCCGGGAGCTGCCGCAGCCGAAGTTCTTCCCGGCCACGATGATGTCACCCGGGCTGACGTTGTCCGGGAAGCTGCGGTCGTAGCCCTCCAGGACGTGGGGCCCAAGCTCTTCCTCGGTGATCATCGCCAGGTACTTGCCCGGGGTGATCTGGTCGGTGTCGACGTCGTCGGGCAAGACCCAGGCCTTGCCCTCGAACTCGGTCTGGAGGGACACAAGACGGACAGACCGGGCCGGTGTCAAAAGCGTTGCCTCGTGGTCCTCGGCGCGAGGCGATTATAGGCTAGGGGACCCTAGGGAAGCCGTGACCGGCGACGGCTTTGCGACCTACGTGGTCGACCAGCTCGAGACCCTGGGCCCGGTGACCGCCCGGGCCATGTTCGGCGGCCACGGGCTCTACCTCGGGGACACGTTCTTCGGGATCGTGTTCAAGGACCGGCTCTACCTCAAGGTCGATCAGACGACCCGGGACCGGTACGAGGAGCATGGGATGGGCCCGTTCAAGCCCAACGAGCGTCAGACCATGCGATCGTACTACGAGGTCCCGGTCGAGGTGCTCGAGGATCCTGACGACCTGGTGGCCTGGGCCAGCGACGCCGTCGAGGCAGATCCCGGTTAGCGTTCCTGGTCGTCTAAGGTCCCGGGTTCGCCCAGCCAGGTCCCGAGGGCCTCGGGGACACCCAGGGTGCGCACGGTCTGGCTCTTGTCGATCTGGTCGGGGTCTGGTCCGGTCCCGAGGCCCTGGTCGATGGCTCTGTTGGTGACGCCGAACCAGTGGTCCTCGTGCATGTAGTGGTGGAGCAGGTGCCACTTCTTCATCGCCCGGGTCCAGGGGAGCCTGGGGTTGACCCCCGGTGCGTGAGCCAGGAGGTGCATGTACTCGTAGTAGATCAGCCCGACCATGCTGCCGGTCAACAGGGCCAGGCCGCGGAGGGGGTCCCAGGCGACCAGGGCGAAGACCGGGTAGAGCATGGCCGCGGTGACCAAGGTCCTCGGGATGTCGACGAAGGCCGGGTCGATCTCCTCCGGGTCCAGGTGGTGCTGCCAGTGCTTGGTGGCCAGGAACCTCCAGCGGGGATGCTCGACGAGGGCGTGGAAGATCCAGCGGTGGTTGATGTACTCCCAGGGGAA
>CAZBKU010000036.1:0-2111 GCA_964492585.1 uncultured Thermoplasmatales archaeon
GTCAGGTGTCCGCGCCTCGCTGACCTGGCGAGAAACTGCCGCCAGGCGGTTGGAACTGGAGCTCGCGGAACATCGTGCCAGCGAACTCCAGGCACGCCGCGCGCCGCGGCAGGGGGGAGA
Organism: uncultured Thermoplasmatales archaeon; assembly: GCA_964492585.1. Lineage (GTDB taxonomy): Archaea > Thermoplasmatota > SW-10-69-26 > SW-10-69-26 > SW-10-69-26 > CAYXGD01. The sequence continues at coordinate 121 of CAZBKU010000036.1, forward strand.
ACCCTGGTTCGATCGTGAAGGCCCTCGTCGACCTGGACCGGGCACCGATGCCCGCACCTGACCGACCAAGCGATCCCTTGTTCTAGACAAGCGATCTCTTGCCCTAAGCAGGGATAGATAGAGAGCCGTGAAAGAACCGACTTCAAGCTAGACAAGCCACCGTACGGTAGGTGTCAGGTATGTCGCAGGGCAACATGCGGACCTCGCCAGAGACCCGGGAGTCCTGGATCGCTTGGACCGGCGGTCTGATGATCTTGGGGCTTCTGGCCTTGGTCGGGATGGCCGTGTTCGACGTCCAGTCCCCAGGCGTCCTGGATCAGAGCACCGCCTTCGTCGTCCTCGGTGGCCTCGTCGGCCTCCTGGGGATCGCCACCGCGATCCTGTTCTTGACGATGAAAGGCACGCTCCGCCGGGTCGACGCCCACGAGAACGAGGCCGCCCGCCGGATCGGCGAGCTCGAGGAGGAGACCAACCTCGTCCGCACGCGGTCTGCCGACCGCGGCATCTCCAGCCAGGACATGGAGCAGGCGATCAGCCGCCACGAGGACCGGCTGGCGACCCGCCTGGGCAACCAGGAGGACGCCTTCGAGCGGCTCAACGCCTCGGTCCAGGACGCGCTTGAGCAGCACAAGCGGGAGACCGAGGCCAAGCTCGAGGCCTTGGAGGCCAAGATCGACAACGCCATCCGGGAGGAAGGCTACGCCACGACAGAACGCTACTTCTCCCGTCAGGACGGGTTCCTGGACGAGGTCCACGAGGAGATCGACCAGCGCCTGTCCCGCCAGGAGGCCATGGTCTCGGCGATCCTCCACGAACAGGACCAGGTGCTGGCGGCTCTTGCCTCCAACGGAGTGGGCAGGGCCGGGGACCAGGGCTCGGGAGGGATCGACCGGGAGGTCAAGCGCCGACCCCTCTACCCGGTGGCCAAGTACGAGGTCACCGAGATCCCTGACGTCAGCGCCTCGGAGGCCCGCCAGCTCCGACGCTACGGTGTGAACCTGACCGACACCCTGTTGCACACCGACATCGAGAGCCTGGCAGCCTCCACCGGTATCGACGAGGAGCGCCTGGAGCGCTGGCGGGCTACCGCAGAGCTCATGGCCATCGACGGGATCGGCGCCAAGCTGTCGGCCCGCCTGGTCGACGCCGGGATCGCCAGCATCGACGAGCTGGCCCGGCTGACCCCCGACGAGCTCTCCGGCATCCTGGAGGAGGCCGCCAGCAGCGCCGAGGACGGCCAGCAGATCTTCGCCCGCTCCCTGCCCCAACGGACCGAGAAGATCATCGATCAGGCCCAACAGGCTGCCATGCGGCTCGAGCACAAGGGCACCCTGGCCTGATCCGGCAGCCGACCGGTCGGCCGGGTCACCTCTACCAGGGCGATAGGGAAGGCTTGAAGCGAACAAGGCCCCCATGCGCCCCCGTGGACGACCCGTCCGACCTGGACCTCTCCGGCGTGCTCGACCACCTGCAAGCACGGCTGGCCGGCGTACAGGCGATCGACCGGGCCACCGACGACGGTGTCAGCGGTGTCCTGATCCCTCTCAGGGTGCGAGGTGGACAGCAGGAGCTTATCCTGACCCGGCGCACGGATCACCTCAGCTCCCACCCTGGCGAGGTCAGTTTCCCGGGCGGTCGGGTCGAGGCTGGTGACCAGGATGCCCGGGACGCCGCCCTGCGGGAGACCGAGGAGGAGGTCGGCCTGCCTCCGGACCACGTGAGGCTGGCTGGCCTGTTGACCACCTACCGCCCCTTCCGGGGTCCCTTGATCCACGCCTACGTCGGGGTCCTGGACCCGCAGGCTCCCGAGCCTCACCGGGCCTCGCCCGGGGAGGTGGCCGAGGTCCTCACCGTGCCGGTGACCTCGTTCATGGACCCTGGCCAATCCCTCGATGGCCGTCCCTGGTGGGTGCAGGATTACGAGGCAAGGACCTGGTGGGACGAGGACAGAGGGGATCGGGTGGTGCACTACTGGCACCTAGATGAGGAGA
>CAZBKU010000036.1:2121-16742 GCA_964492585.1 uncultured Thermoplasmatales archaeon
CCTGGCCCACGTGTACGACTGGCTGCCGCCCCGGCCACCGCGGCGGGTGGTCGATGTCCAGGGGTTCCTAGACTGAACCGATCGCCTGGTCGAGGTCGGGCTCAGAAGGCGCCGGTGACGTCCACGACGCGGGCGGTTTTCTCCCATCCACCGTAGACGGGGATCCGGTCGAACGCCTCGTCGTCCATGGACCATCGACATGCGACGGGGTGTCAAGGCGTCGGGTACAGCGGTTGCCCAGCCAGACAGGTCAGCCCTGCCGCCAGTGCTCGTGCAAGGCCACCGTCTCCCGGTAGCGCTCCACGCTCCCCCTGGCGATCCCGCCGGGGATCCCCGCCTTCTCGAGCAGGGCGGCCACCTCCTCGGCCACCTCGAGGCCCTGGTCCGGGGTCGAGACCCAGGCCAGGGTCCGCCGCCGGAGGACATCCTCGACCGTCCAGGCCGACTCGTGCCGGGCAGCGGTCAGCACCTCGCCCTCCAGGACCGCCCGATGGTCGGAGAGGGGAGCCAGCCCGGCCTCGGCGACCTCGGCCCAGCGGGCGCCGTAGAGGGCCACCAGCCGGTCGCCGGTCCCAGGGTCCAGGCCGGCTTGCTGGCAGGCATGCCGAGCGTTCTCCAGCTCGGGCTCCAGGTTTAACCTGCCCCCGGGCAACGGATCCAGGTCGGGCACCCGGCCGGCCGGGCGAGCCAGGTGGGGCCGGGCGGCATCCAGGATCTCGGTGGCCGTGGCCCGGGCGGTGGTCAGCTTGCCACCGGCCAGGGAGACCAGGCCGGCCATCCCCTCGTCCTCGTGGTCGTGGATCAACGGCTTGCGGGTCACCTGGCTGGGGTGCACGCCCTCGATGTTGAGCAGGTTGCGCAGGCCAGCGTTGGTGTAAAGCACCTGGTCGACCGGGGCATCCGGGAAGTAGCGCAACGTGGCATCCCGCAGGTAGGCCACATCCCCGCTGGTGGCACGGACATCGCGCGGATCGTCGGTGTAGTCGGTGTCGGTCGTCCCGATCAGCTGGTGCTCGTACCAGGGGATCGAGAAGAACGTGCGGCCGTCGGGCGCGTTGATCACGATGGCGTGCTCGGTGAACGACGGGGTGATCAGGTGGACGCCCTTGGTGAGCCGGAGCATGTCGTCGTCGGCCCCCACCTGCTCCAGGAACCCGTCCAGGAAGGGCCCGGTCGTGTTCAGCACCGTCCTGGCCGAGATCTCGACCTCGTCTCCGGTGAACCGGTCGCGGGCCACGGCCCCGGTGACGCGGTCGGCGGTGGTGACCTCGGTGATCTCGGCGTGGTTGGCCATGACCGCCCCGCGCCGGTCGGCATCCAAGGCCACGGTGGCGCACAAACGTTCAGGGGCCAGGATCTGGCCGTCGTAGTACAACGCCCCGCCCATCAGGCCTTTCGGGGACAGGCCCGGCTCCCGGTCGAGGACCTGCTCCTTGGAGAGGAACCGGTGACGCGGGTACCCTGATCCCCGGGCCAGCCAGGAGTACCACATGATGCCGATGGTCAGCTGCCAGCGGGGGTAGGGCATGCCCTCGTAGAACGGGAGGATGAACGGCAGGGGTCGGACCAGGTGCGGGGCCTTGGTGGTCAGGATGCCGCGCTCCTGGAGGGCTTCCTTGACGAGGCCGACGTCGAACTGGGCCAGGTAGCGCAGGCCCCCGTGGGCTAGCATGGTCGAGCGCGAGGAGGTGCCTGAGGCGTAGTCGACGGCTTCGGCCAGGGCGACCTTGAGCCCCCGCATGGCCGCGGCTCGGGCGGTCCAGACGCCGTGGATGCCGCCACCCACCACGAGCACGTCGTAGTGGTCCTCGCCGAGGGCCTCGAACTGGCGCTGCACGGCCACGCCCACACGTGGGCGGGGTTTAGGGGTTATCGGTTGGACGTCAGGCACAACCGCGCCGCTGACGTCCAACTGCCACGGCCGCCAAGACCAGAGGGCGAGGCGGCCAGTGTGCAGGGAGCGAGCGGCCGAGCGGTTCACAAGCGAGGTCGATCGCGAGCCCGGGGATCAACGGGGTTGACGTCCAACTCCCACGGCTGCCGGAACCGGCGTGCGGAACCCGGCGACGCCTTGGCAAGCAAGCAGGGGAAGAGGAAGAGAAGCAGGAGGGGAAGCAGGAGAGGGACGGCAGGACCGGCGGTCCGGGTCACCCGATGCAGTAGAAGTCGTTGCACATCGGGTTCTTGGCGATGTGGCCGGCAGCCCCACCGGGCTCTTCGCAGTACTTGGACCACGGGTAAACCTGGATGCATTCCGGATCGTCACCTGGGGGATCCGGCTCGGCGAACGCGGTCGGTGCGGCAGCGGTCATGGCGACGAGCATCCCAAGGGCCAGCAGGATCGTTGCTTTGGTGTTCACGGTGGTCACCGGGCGGCTTGGCCGCCCGCTGGGGCAACCCTACCGACCGCCAAGAAGGTTGGCTCAACCGGCGCTTATCAGTAGGTGTAGAACCCCTGGCCGGCCTTCTTGCCCAGCTTCCCGTCCTCGACCATCTCGCGAAGGAGGGCCGGCGGCTCGAACCGCTCGCCCAGCTCCTCGCCCAGGTACTCGGCGATGTCCAGGCGGACGTCCAGGCCGATCAGGTCGGTCAGCTTGAGCGGACCCATAGGGTGGTTGTAGCCCAGCTCCATGGCCGTGTCGATGGCCTCGGGGCTGGCCACCTCCTCCTCGACCATCCGGATGGCCTCCAGGCCCAGGGCCAGGCCCAACCGCGAGCTGGCGAAGCCCGGGACGTCCTGGACCACGATCGGCGTCTTGCCCAAGCCCTCGGCGAAGGACCGGGCCTTCTCGACGGTGGCTTCGGTCGTCTGCTCGCCCTGCACCAGTTCGACCAGGGCCATGATGTAGGGCGGGTTGAAGAAGTGGACACCCAGGAACCGTCCCGGGTCGTCCAGGGGCTCGGCGATGTCGGTGACCGACAACGACGAGGTGTTGGTCGCCAAGAGCGCGTCGCCGGGGGCAGCGATCTCCACCTGGCCGAAGACCTTGCGCTTCAAGTCCAGCTCCTCGGGGATGGCCTCGATGACCACGCCGGCCTCGTCCACCGCTTCGCCCAGGTCGTCGGTGACCCACAGGTTGTCCAGGGCGGTCTCCTTCTCGGCCTGGGTCGTCTTGCCCTTCTCGATGCCCTTGTCCAGGGCTTGGCGGATCTTGGCCATGGCCTTCTCGACGACGTGCATGTCGATGTCGTAGAGGGCCGTGGGGTGGCCTTCCCGGGCGCAGACCAGGGCGATCCCATGGCCCATGGTCCCGGCCCCAAGGACCGCGATGTTCTCTGGCATCGCGCGGTCGATGGGGGTCGCGGGCAAGAACCCTTGCCTCCTCTCGCAACCGTTAAGGAGGCCAGCGGCAATCGCCACAGACCCCCAGCGGGGTACAGAGGGCAGATCACATGGAGGGATCAAGCGGAACGACGATCGGCCAGCAGAACCAAGGCTTCGTGAACAGCGGGAACATCGGGACGCACTTCACGGTCATCGCGGTGATCAACCTCATCTTCTCGATCCCGATCGCCGGGCTCGGCCTGCTCCTCTTCTTCGGGAGCCTGGTCGGCGCAGGGTTCGCCGAGACGTTCTCCGACGTCCCTGGGCTGGGAGCCCTGATCGTCGGCGCCGGAGCCGTGATCGGTCTGCTGTTCATCGCGGCCTCGCTCCCGGGCCTCCTCTCGGGCGCAGGCTTGCTCAAGCGGACCTCGTGGGCCAAGGTCTGGACGATCGTGGCCGGCGCCCTGAGCCTGATCAACGTCCCCATCGGGACGCTCTTCGGTGCCTACGCGATCTACGTGATGACCCGGGCCGAGACCGACGCCGCCCTAGGATGAGGCCCGGGGAGGAACCGAAGCCCTCTTGGGCCGGCACAGCAAGGCCGGCCCATGACAGGCATCAAGCAGCAGGCCCTCGACCGGCTGGAGGCCGCCGGGCTCGACGGCGACGCGTTCCGGGTCGAGCAGAACCTGATCCGCAACAAGTACACCGTCTACGATGCCGACGGCCAAGAGATCCTCAAGGGCAAGCAGAAGCTGTTCAAGCTCAAGGAGGAGTTCCCGTTCACCACACCGGACGACCAGCCGGTGTTCACGGTCAAGGCCCAGCAGATGCTCGACCTGGCCGGGGACTACGTCATCCTCGACGCCGACACCGAGGAGCCTCTGATCGTCTTACGGAAGAGGTTCACCTTCTTCCACCACGCCTGGCGGATCGTCGACGCCGACACCGGTGACATCCTGGCCCACGTCGAAAGCCAGAGCAAGCTCTTGGACGTGCTCCGAGGCCTGCTGACGCTCTTCACGCTGTTCCCGTACACCTACGACATCACCACGCCCCAGGGCCAGCCGATGGGCCAGATCCGCGAGCACTTCAGCCTGCGGGACAAGTACGATGTCTCGCTCCAAGACACCCAGGGCATCCCGAGAGGCGCGCTCGTGGCCGCGTGCATCGTGATCGACGCGTTGGAGGGCAACTGAGCCGGCAAACGCGTGGTGGCCGACGGTCTGCTGGCTTAAGGACGTGGTCACTCTCTTGATAACCCCCCGACGGGCCTGGCTGGTCCGAGGCACGAAGCATGAGGACGAGAACCTGGTCCATGGTCGCCGCCGCGCTCCTCATCGGGGCGCTTGGCGTGGCCTTCGCCACGAGCGTATCGGGTCAAGCTTTCGAACACCACGCCGATGTGACCGAGGCCGGTCAAGCCTACACGATCGACTGGCAGCAGGAGGATCCCGGCAAGCTCCGTCTCCAGTTCGACCCGGTCGACGGGGCGGCCGAGCCCACGGCCACGATGAGCCTGTTCTCCCCTGACCGCGAGCTCGTCGGCACCTACGACATGGACGCCGACTGGCGCCAGCTCGACTACGTCATCCAGACGCCCGGCGAGCACACCCTGGTCGTTCACGAGGCCACCGGAGCCAACATCCAGATCCTCACCGAGGACGATGCCCGGGCCGACGTCGAGGAGGCCGAGCTTGATCGGGACACCGTCACCCTGCTTGAGGGCCAGCACCAGGACCTGGCCTACCAGCTGGCCATCGACGCCGACCGGGACCTGGCGCACATGGGCGTGGTCTTCCAGGGCCAAGCCAGCGACCTGGACCTCGAGGTCCTCGGAGAGGACGACCAGGTGATCCTCGAGGCCGGCGCGCCGGCCTTGGAGACCCAGGAGGCCCAGGCCCTGCCGACGACCCTGGCCCCCGGGGAGCTCGACGAGAGCCAGCTGCTGGTGCGCCTCCAGGCACAGAGCCTCAACGGGACCGTGGCCCTGGAGCTCCTCAGCTTCCCCGCGGCCCAGCCCGAGGCCGTCCAGCTCAGCACCCCGGCCGACGATGACGACGGGACCGAGGGCAACGACACCGAGGCCGGGAACCAGACCGATGCCAACCAGAGCGCCGAGGCCGACTGGGACCCCCCGGTCGACGGGAAAGTCGTCACCGAGCTCGAACCCGACGAGCCGGTGGCCTTCGAGGTCGCCCCCGGCGCCGAGGCCGTCTACCTCATCGGGAAGGACGACCGGGCCACGGCCACCCTCTACGGGCCCGACGACGTCGTCCTCGACACCGTGGAGATCTCCGAGGACACCGATCGCGCGGTCGTCTGGGATGAGGACGAGGACCTGGTCGCCATCCCGGTGCCGGTGGAGACCGACGGCGAATTCGTCGCCATGCTCTCCTCGAGCTACGACGGTCTCCTGTTCGTGGCCGACGTCGACCAGACGCCCGAGCATCGGGTGCTGGACCTGGAGGCCCACGAGGTCACCTGGGACGAGGTCGAGGAGGACCGGACCCTGCTGATCTCCCAGGAGACCACAACCACGGGCAACCAGACCCTGACCGGTGGCCTGGTCGCCTACAGCTTCGAGACCTCGATGACCGACACACACCGGGAGGTCACCCTCTACGGTCCCGACGGGGAGGAGATCGCCAACGGCAGCAGCGGCGCTGGTTCGAGCTTCCACGACGAGATCTGCCCGGAGGCTTGGTCCGTGGCTGGGCCGGCCGGCGACTACACCGTCGAGATGGAGAGCGACAGCCTGCTCTACAGCGAGAACACGACGGCGACCCTGGTCCAGTACGTCCGCTGAGCAGGTCCCTTGGACCACCGGTTGCGAGGCCGGTCCCGGCCCTCCCCGGGGCTCTGCCCCGATCTTGCCGGGTCGCCTCTCACCTCAAGGGTCGGCCACAGGCCGATCCGCGGCCCGCCGGATCCCCGGCGGGCCGGAAACCCTCTCCTTCCTCCGGACCGATGACCACGCCAGCCACCGATGGCTCCAGCGCCTGGCCAGGTATCCCCGATGCGGTGATCAGGCCGGGTAGCCGCCGGTGCCGGCGTTGGTGTTGGGGTCCAGCTCGACGTTGACCACGGCGGGGCGCCCGTCCTCGGCGGCGCTGAACGCATGATCCAGGGCGTCCTCGAGCGCGCTGGGGTCGGTCACGTGCAGGCCCTTGGCGCCCATCCCCTCGGCGATCTCGTGGTAGGGTGTGAACTCGAGGCCCGTGGTGACCGCGCGCTCCTGGCCGTAGTACTGGAGCTGGGGCACGCGGATCTGGTTCCAGGCGGCGTCGTTGGCCACGACGAACACGCTGCCCATCCCGTGCCGGGCCAGGGTCTCGATCTCCATGCCGTTGAGCCCGAAGGACCCGTCGCCCTCCAGGATCAAGGGGATGTCGTCGGGTCGGACCATGCCGGCGGCCAGGGCGAAGGGCGGGCCCACACCCAGGCACCCGAAGGGGCCGGTGTCCAGCCAGTTCTCCGGCTCGGTGGGGCGCAGGATCTTGGCCGCTGAGGCCACGATGTTCCCGCCGTCGCCGATGAACAGGGTGTCGTCGGCCACGATCGGGGCAAGGGCGTCGATCAGGTCCATGGCGTTGACCCGGTCGGCGGCCTCGGGCACATCGCGCACGCGAGCCATCTTCCCGGCTTCCTTCTCCTCGAGGGTCTCGTGCCAGCCGTCCCGGCGCGTCCAGGATCGGCCCTTTGCCTCCTCGAGGAGCTGATCGGCGATGGCACCGGTGTGGCCGACGAGGGCCACGTCGCAGGCCTTGTTCTCGCCGGCCCGCTCGCCGGACTCGGACACCTGGACGATTGTGGCATCGTCGGCGACCTTGTCGCCGAACCCGGTCCGGAAGTCCCAGGGCATGGTGAGGTTGAGGATCGCATCGGCCTGCTTGAACGCAGAGCTCCGGGTCAAGTGGTAGGCGTTGGGGAAACCGCCCGGGAACGTGCCCCGGCCCAGGCCGTTCTGGAAGGCCGGGATCTCGGTGACACGGACCAGGTCGCGCACGGCCTGCTTGCCCTGACCCCAGCGCACCCCACCGCTGGACACGATGACCGGACGCTCGGCACTGGACAGGATGTCGACGGCCTCGCGCACGGCCTCGGGATCGGCCAGGGTGCGCACCGGGCGCGTCCTCACATCGGTGGGGGCCTGGGTGGCGGTGTCACCGAACAGGACGTCCCACGGCAGCTCGAGGTAGCTTGGCCCCATGGGCAGGCTGGTGGCCTGACGGAAGGCCCGTTCGACGTACTCGCCCAGCCGGTTGGTGTGGTGCACCCGGCGGGACCACTTGGTCACCGCGTCGACGAACCCCAGGTGGTTGGACTCCTGGAGGCTGCCCTTGTCGATGGCCTCCAGCGGGCCCTGGCCGCCCATGCAGATGACCGGGCTGTCGCACCGTTTGGCGTTCTCGAGCCCGGTCATGGCGTTGGTCACGCCCGGCCCAGCGGTCACCACGGCCACGCCGGGCTTGCCGGTCAGCCGGGCGACCCCGTCGGCGGCCATGACGGCGGCCTGCTCGTGGCGGACGTCCATGACCGGGATGTCCCGGTCCAGGCAGCCATCGTAGATGTTCATCACGTGGCCGCCGCACAGGGTGAACACGGCCTCGGTCCCCGCGTTCTTGAGGGTCTCTGCGATCAGGTGTCCGCCATCCATGCTCTCACCGTCACCGCTGGAACGCGTGGGTGGCACATGGCCCTTTTCCCCAGGGAAGGACCGATCATGTCTGGCGCTGGGGGAAAGACAGGTGGGCGGGGTCTGCAACCTTTGGAGATCGGACAGCAGGCCCCCGCCCGTCCACGGCACCCAGGCAGGTGACCATCAAGTTGACGCAACCTGCCACCGGCCCGGGCGTCTGCCAGGTGTCGCGCCCGTCAGGATCGATCGACCAGCGCCTCGATCTCGGCCCAGTGTTCCAGGAACCGCCGACCATCGGCCGTCAGGGCGTAGCAGCCTTCCTCGATGGCGAGCAAGTCCAGGTCCAGGCACTGCTCTAGGTAGCTGGTCCCCCGGGTGTGGTTCAACCCCGCAGCTCTCAGGATCGAGGTCTTGCGGTCGCCTTCCCGGGCCGCCTCCAGCACGTCGGCCAGGATCATCATCGCGCCCCGCTGTTCGCTCAACAAGCGTGTGCCTCCCGTGGCAGAGCTGGCAGGCCCCGCCTCTGCCAGGGCGACGGCGACCCGGGAGGATAGGCTTTGGCCCAAGGGTCAACGCTCAAGGGGTCCTCGGTAGCTGGTTCGGGACCGCGCCGGGGGAGCCGGTGGCCGACCGCCAGCCTCTTCCCAGGTCCCGGGTCTTGGGCTGGTATGCGCTCGCTCTTCGCCGTCGCCTCCATCGCAAGCCTGCTCTTGGCCGGTTGCGCTGGCCCCGGGGCTGGGACCGGTGACGAGCCGCCGATCGACCTGATCTTGAACGCCGACAAGGACGAGATCGAGCCTGGTCAGAACCTCAACGTGACCGTCACCGTCGTCAACGAGGGCGATAAGCCCTACACCTACAAGCATCCCGGGTGCCCGCCGGAGCCTGTACGGGGTTGGGTGGACACCGGGCCGGGCGACGGCATCGATCTCTACACCTACGGCCAGGGGCCGATGTACGGGACCTGCGCGGTGAAGAACGTGACCCTGGAGCCCGGCCAAGAGATCCAGACGACCCTGAACTGGAACGGGCACACCCAGGAAGATCGGCCCCGACCCCACCAGGGACCGGCGGTCTCGCCAGGGTCCTACGACCTGGTGGTCCACCTGGCCCGGGCCGACGACGGGCCGACCTTCGAGCACGGCGTGACCGTCGAGGTCGAGGGTTGACCCCCCGGCAGGGCCGCTTGGCGGGTCCCTGGTTGGACCAAACCATCAAATCCCCCCCTTGAGTTGGACCGCCAGGTGACAGACATGCCGGAGTACGGCAACCTCGTGGACTACCAAACCAAAGAGGGCGTGGCCATCATCACGCTCAACGCGCCCGACCGAGCGAACACCTACTCCTTCGAGATGATGCAGGAGCTCGATGCGGCCATCCTGGAGGCCCGCTTCGACGAGGACGTCGAGGTCCTCCTGCTCACCGGCGCCGGTGACAAGTTCTTCTGTGCCGGGGCCGACATCAACATGCTCAACGAGTCCGAGCCCCCGTTCAAGTACCAGTTCTGTCTGCACGCCAACGAGACCCTCAACCGGCTCGAGCAGACCCCCAAGCTGGTCGTCGCGGCCCTCAACGGCCACACCGTCGGTGGCGGCCTGGAGATCGCCATGGCCGCCGACCTTCGCGTGGCCTGGAACCCCAGCGGCGAGGACGGCCGGGCCGGCAACGTGGGCCTGCCCGAGGTCAACCTCGGCGTGCTCCCGGGCACCGGCGGCACCCAGCGCCTGGGTCGCCTGATCGGCAAGTCCCGAGCCATGGAATGGATGACGACCGGCAAGCTCCACAGCTTCCAGGACGCCCAAGAGGTCGGCCTGATCAACGAGATCATCGAGGCCGACAACAGCGAGGAGTTCCAGGGCAAGGCCATCGAGTACGCCCGCCGGTTCACCAGCCCCCAGAGCGCCTCCAAGGCCGTGGCCCACATCAAGCGGGCCCTGCAGAGCGGCCTCGAGGTCGATTTCAACAGCGGCCTGGCCATCGAGCGGGAGCTCCAGCAGCGCCTGTTCGAGAGCGACGACGCCCGCATCGGGCTCAAGGCCTACCTCGAGAAGGAAGAGCCTGAGTTCACCGGGGAGTAGCTGGGCAGCCTCCTCCTTCGGGAGGCCATCGCCCCCCTGCGTGTCGATTGGGTCGCCAGGGGCCTCCCTCCGATGGGAGCGTCCGGGAAGATCGCAGAGGAGCCGCCGTCCACCGGAGGGCAGTACCGGGCACGCCAGGGTCGACCGTTGGTCCCGGTCACGGCGGCACGTCGACCAGGGTGCCCACCGCGTTGTCCTCGTAGGTGGCCTCCTCCAGCACCCGGTGCGGGTTGACCTCCACCTCAAGCACGTAAGAGCCTCCCTCGACGCCGGTCACGTCGACCCATTGCCCGTCCAGGTGCCAGCCGTAGGTGTCGATCCATCCCACGCTGAGGCCCTGGTAGGCGCAGTGGTAGGTGGCCTGGCCGACCAGCGGGGCGACCGGCCGGTGGTCCTCCATGCAGAACCCTTGCTTGGTCGTCGAGACCAGGTGCTCGGCCACGTCCGGGTGGCCCTCCAGGAGCTCCCCGGCGGGGGCCTGGGGCGCAAGGGCCCGGGCGTGCTGCCAAAGAGCGTACCCTTCGAGCGTCCACAACCGGTAGGCGGCCACGCCGTCGAGGTGGTGGTGCCCGTGACAGGGGGACCACGTGAAGATGTCGGGGCGGTCCCACGGGGCCCCCAGAACCAGGTCGCCGGTTCCGCGGTTGGCCAGGCTGGTGGAGAAACGGAGCAGCCGGCGCTGACCCTCCTCGACTAGGCCCTCCTCCACCGCGCAATCCCCGGCCTCGAACCCCTGGGTGTACGTCCGGGCATCGGACAGGGACCGCGCGTCCACCACCAGGTCGGGGCAGGGCGCCGGAGCAAGGCAGGTCAGGGCGGGCCCGGCCTCCTCGGCGCCTGCGTCGAGCGGGCCTGGGCTGCCGGGGAGGCCCATCCAGAGGAGGGCAAGCCCCAGGGCCAGGCTGAGGACCCGGTGCATCGGCGCCGCGGTGTCGCCACGGCCGATCGGTATCACCTCAGTTGGTCTGCCGCCACTGGACCTCGTAGTGCTGCATGTCGCACTCGTCCAGCTGACCGTCGGGAGCCGGTTGGTAGCCGGTCGGTGGGGCGCCGCCGGTCTTGGGGCTGTAGACGTTCTGGAGCCTGCAGTCCCCGTCGTCTGTCGACGTGTTCCAGTCGTCGGGTTCACCGTCGCAGTCGGCCTCCTTCCACATCGAGGCCTTCAGGCTCATGGCGTAGGTGTTGAGGTTCGGGGCGAACACCTCCCAAGCGTTGGCGGTCCGACACGGGTCCTCGACGGTGGTCTCGCCCAGGTGGACGCACTCGGGGTCAGAGGGCAGCGCGTCGCTGCCGGCACCCGCCTCGAGGCTCTTGTACCCGCAGCTCCAGTCGACCAGCGTGTGGTGCGGGCAGTCCAGCACCACGGTCTGGGGGCCAGGGGCCGAACCGCGCGGGATCAGGATCAGGTCGGCCGGGGACCCGGGCACGCCGTTGACGGTCCACGTGCACACCTCCTTGGGTTCTCCCTGGTCCTTCTCGCAGATCGGGTCGTCTGGGTGCTCGAAGCAGTACTCCTCGGGGCTCTGGCACCAGAGATCCTCGGGGTGCTCTTCGCAGTACTTCGGATCGCAGCGGTCGTCGTCCGGGTTGTCCTCGCAGTAGGTCGGATCCTCGTGGGCAAGGGCCCCCGGGGCCAAACCGAAGGGCAGGGCCGCTGCTGCTAGCGCTAACGCGATCAACGGTACGATCAGCCTCATATCTTTCCTCCCTGGTGCCAGCAGGATGTGGAGGAGGTTAAGCCTGCCGGTGGCTCGGAACGTGGGGGCGCTGGCCCGGCCCCCTGGCAAGCCCAGGGAACCTTGATGCCGGGGCACCGTGTTGTCCCTCCATGGCTTGGAGGCACGCGTTGGTAGGCTTGGCCATCGCCTTGATGGTCGGTGCGACGGCACAGGCCGGGTTGTACTCCCCGGCGGACAACGTCCTGATGGATCCCACCGTCGGGTTCCAGGAGGACACGACCGTCGGGGCCTCCTGTCCTGACGGGATCGAGGTCGGCGCAGCCGCCGTCGATATCAGCCCGTACGATCCGCTGTCGTACGCTGAGCCCTACGAGGACACCAACGGCAACGGGGTCTACGACGGGCCCGATCCCGAGAGCGGTGACCCCGGCGAACCGTACACCGACGAGAACAACAACGGCAAGTTCGATGCCCTGTTCATGGCCGGCTACGGCCACGAGAAGGCCGACAACGAGTACTACATGGCCGAGACCGTCCACGACCCGGTCTGGGCCCGAGCTCTGGCCGTGAGCTGCGGCGGCACGACCCTGGGCATGGTCAGCGTGGACACGGTCGGCCTGTTCAGAGGCGTCGTCCTCGACGTTCGCGAGGAGGCTCCAGCGGCCTACGACCACGTGACCGTGGCCTCCACCCACACCCATGACAGCATCGACACGATGGGCCTGTGGGGTCCCAGCATCATCGTCGACGGCAAGCACCCCGGCCTGATGGCCGAGTACAAGGCCGGTATCCAGGAGGCACTAGAGGGTGCTCTGGACAGCCAGGAACCCGTCGACCACGTCACGTTCGGCATGGCCCGCACCGAGCCGCTCATCGAGCAAGCCGGCACGGTCCAGACCGACCTGCGCGATCCCTTCGTGATCGACGATCGGATCCTGGCCGCCCGGTTCGTCGGGCAAGGCGGCCAGACCATCGCGACAGTGATCAACTGGAGCCCCCACCCGGAGACCCTGGCCGGGACGCAAAGCGAGATCTCCAGCGACTACGCCCACTGGCTGCGCGAGGCCGTCGAGACCGAGGGCGCCACGCTGGGCGGGGAAACCCAGGACGCCATCGGCGGGACCGCGGTCTTCTTCAGCGGCGCGGTCGGCGGCATGATGACCACGCTAGGCGCCGACCCCCTGGACGAGAACGGCGACCCGCTGCCCGACCACAGTTACGAGAAGGCCGCCCGCATCGGAGAGGTGGCCGCCTGGGCCGCGCTGGACGCGTTGTCCGACGCCGAGCCTGTGGAGATCACCAGCCTCGACGTCCAGGCCCGCGAGGTCACCCTGCCCGGCGACAACCCCTTCATCCTGGCGTTGAACACCATCGGCATCTTCGACCACGAGCTGGCCGTCGGCCCTGTCCCGGTCGAACCGGTCGGCCCGACCGGCGTGGTCGCCCCGACCCCGTTCTTCCGGGCCGAGGTCAACGCCATCAGCCTGGGCGACGAGCAAGGCCTCCCGCTGCAGATCCTCACCGTGCCCGGCGAGCTCTTGCCCGAGGTCGCCCTTGGCAACCCGCTCTCCCACGCCCAGGAGGCCACCCCGGAGGCATGCTGGGACCACAACGCCAAGAAGGAGTTGTTCAACGACGACCGGGAGGTCCGGCCCGACCCGGACAACGGCGGCCAGACCACCAAGGGGTTCGAGCGCCAGTTGGCCAGCAACCCGGACATGCCCAAGGAACCGGCCTTCCTTCAGATGTCCCAGGCCGAGCATGTGATGCTCTTCGGTCTGGCCAACGACGAGCTGGGCTACATCGTCCCGGCCGACGACTACGTCTACCCGACGGTCTTCCCCGGGGTCTACAGCGACGGGACCGACCGGTGCGGTGACGACGACCACTACGAGGAGACCGTCAGCGCCTCGAGCTACATGGCCCCCGGCGTGGCCAGGGCCCTGGCCGGGTTGATCGACCCCAGCTACGACCCCGAACCGTTCCCGACCGCCGTCGCGGGCCCTGTCGATGGGGAGGGCCAGGCCCAGGACCTCGAGGACTGGGACCCGACCGACAGCCGCGGCATCTGGGTGGACACCAGCCGGTCCGGCGGCCACGAGTACGAGGAGGACATGCAGGTCCGCGTGGACGTGCCCGAGGACCTGTCCGGTTGCTGGGGCTTCGTGAACGGCCACGGC
Organism: uncultured Thermoplasmatales archaeon; assembly: GCA_964492585.1. Lineage (GTDB taxonomy): Archaea > Thermoplasmatota > SW-10-69-26 > SW-10-69-26 > SW-10-69-26 > CAYXGD01. The sequence continues at coordinate 15,966 of CAZBKU010000036.1, forward strand.
CAGGACCTCGGTCAGAGCCCGGGCGAGGAGACCCGTGGGTTCTACGTGGACCTGGACGGGGACTGCCAGCCCGGTGAGGGCGACGGGTACCTGTTCGCCGACGCCTGGGCCCTGTCCGAGGGTCAACCCTACTGGAACCCAAGCTGACGGTCGATGTCGCCGGCCTAGGTCTGGCCGCTTGGGGTCCTGGACAGCGCGTCCTGGGGCTCCTCCACCAGGGCCTTGGCCCCGTCGGCCTACGCCACGTTGACCGCCGAAGGGAGGGTCGCCACCTGGCCACCGTCCTGGGGCCCGGGGTCGAGGAACGGTACAGCGAGGAGCTTTCGCTGCTCGCCCTCGGCTTGGTCCAGGAGGTCGATCAGGGTGCCGCGCCGCCAGGCGGCATCTCACGGTTCTACGCCATCACCGACCAAGGCCGATCCGCGGTCGAGGACCTCACCGACGGGTCTGTGAAGCAGGGTCCGTCGAGGGTCTGGAAGGGTCAGGCCGCGGCCGGGTCGCCGCCCTGGTCCTCCGAGGCGCGAGCGGCGGCCTCGAGATCGGCCGCAGGGTTCGGGGATTGATCGGCTGGTTTGAGCGCGATGCGGAACGAGGCGCCCTGTTCTGGCTGGCCCTCGACCCGGTCGTCGACCCAGACCTTGGCGCCCAGGCTCTGAGCCACGGTATGGACGATGTAGAGGCCCAGGCCCTTGCCGGTGGAGCCCTCGTCCTTCTCGGCCCGCTGGAACACGGCATCCTTGCGGTCGTCGGGGATCCCGGGACCGTCGTCGTCGACGC
>CAZBKU010000037.1:0-4100 GCA_964492585.1 uncultured Thermoplasmatales archaeon
GCGCCTGCTGGCCCTGGGGGTAGGCGTAGGCGTACCCATCGTAGGAGCAGGCATCCTGGCCCGAGAAGGCCTCCCAGGCCCGCAGGTGCAGGGGGAGGTCACACCCCACGGCTCCCTGGATCACCTGCGGGCCCCGGTCGGGTCCCTCCACCTCGATCAAGGTCACGAAGGACGCGTGACCGTCGAGGGCGGTCGTGGGCTGGCTGATGGCGGCGCTGCCCCCACCGACGAGGGCAAGCGCCATAGCTGTCGCTACGGCGGTCTTGGCAAATGCGGGCATCGGACAACACCTGGCTTATCCCAGATGCCGCCGAGCGACCCAGCTCACGCTGCCTTGGCTAGAGGCTCTGAGCCGGGCTGTGTAGCGCGTCTGACGACGCGCGGCTCGGTTCGGCAACACGCCCCTGTCGGGGCAACACGACCGTCCTTCAGGGGGGTCTTAAAGCTTGCTCCGAGAGACCACCGGGGGTGACGGACACCGTGTCCGCCACCATCGGTGACAGGGCGGTTGGGCACCGGGCATCCCAGGTGTCGTTGACGGGTAGAAGAGGTCTGTCCGGGACCGGCGACCGGGCTGGTCGTGGGTGACGGACAGAGGGAGAGAGGCGGTGGCCGGCCGATCGGCGAGGAGACCGGCGCGGGGCGAGGACCCCTGCCCGGCGAGGGTCGGCCGGGCACCGGGGCGTTGCCTCAGGAGGGGGACGAGCACCCGGCCTCGTAGCCCACCGTCAGGGACCGCCGCCCTTCGACCAGCTCCTTGACCGGGACGATCCCCGTGGTGTACAGGTCGCGAGCCTCGGTCCCGGTCACCGACAGCCAAGAGCCCTCGGGACCAAGGGCAAGGTCCCCGGCCCCGGTCGCGGTCCGGTCTGGCACCGGTCCGGCAAGGCGGGAGCGCCAGGCTTCCTCCCCTGTCCCCGCGTCGAGGGCCACCGTCGTCATGCCGCGATCCCCCAGCTCGTCGAAGACGCTGCCCGTGAGGTAGGCACACGGGCCGGCGGTGGCCAGGGCCTTGAGCTTGTGATCCTCCCCCACAAGGGGCCCAAGGCGGTCGAGCCAGGAGCGATCGAGAGCCTCGGCCGTGTACCCCGCTGTGGTGATCTGGTCGCCGCCGTCCTCGGCCTGGCTGCGGCCGGCTGCGATCACGGTGGCACCGTCATCGGTCACCTGGACGTGGCCCCAGGCATCTTGCCCCGAGGGTCCGGCGTAGGTCTCGAACCCTTCGGTCTCGCCCGACACCGGGTCGATGCTGGTGAGGAACGCATCAGCCTGGCCGTCGACCCGAAGGTGGCCACCGGCGAACAGGCCCGCGGCCGCGTGGAACCCGAGGGCCCGGACCCTTCCTCGGTCCTCGGAGAGCTCCAAGCGCTCCCAGAGGACATCGCCAGACCCAGCGTCCAGCCCGACAAGCCAGGGCCGCTCCCCAAGGACCCTGCTATGGGAGCCACCGACGACCAGTTGGTCGTCCCCGGTGAAGATCACGTCTCGGAGGATCTCGCCGCCTTCGGTGCGATCCAGGGTGACGGCCCAGATGGGATCCCCCGAGGTGGTGTCGTAGACCTCGACGACGCCGACATCGGGGCTGGACGACTCGAGCCCGCCGGCCCCGGCGACCGCCAGCCGTGTGCCATCGGGCGACAAGGCGGTGGTTTTGGCGAAGGCGCCGGCAAGGTCTGCCGGCTGCCGTAACGTGGTCCACTGGGGGTGTCCGTCGTGGGCGTCGAACGCGTCGACCTGCCAGGCTGCCTCGATGTTGGATCCGTCGTCCAGGAGCCGGTACGTCGTCAGGTAGGCGGTGTCTCCCTCGGGTCCGACGAGAAGGTCGACCGCGGCGTCCACCCAGTGGGTGGCATCGAGCGTCCGTTGCCAGAGCAGCTCGCCGGTCGCCAGGTCCCGGGCGGTCAGGGCCCAGAGGTCTGTCGGGATGTCCCGGATACGTTCGGAGAGCGTGATGGCCGAGCCATGGTTCGTGGTCGCCACGTGGGTCCCCCGGTAGGATTCGTCGAGGTCGTCCGGGTAGCGGGAGATCCACGCGGGACACGCGGGCCCGATGCCGGAGTCGGCGTTCAGGCACGTGTCCTCGGCGGGGTTGTCGACCACGGCCGGGCTCTCGGGTGGGGGTCCGATGGGTCCGCTGAGCGCGGGTCCGACCCCGGCGATCAGCAGGATCAGGGCGAACGCGGTCGTCAGCCAAGCGCGGGCGCCAAGGCGTCTGCCAGGCATGGGCCTGTTGTCCCCTGGGGTTACAAAACGTGTGTCGTGAGGCTCTATTCGCGAGGGCGGGCCAGTCATCTTCGATCACCGGGATAGCGTTCCGTGGGTCGGATGTCGGGGTTGGAGGTATAGAGAGATTGGAGAGGGGAGGAGGAAAGTCTCGGCAGGCGACTACGAGGTCGTGGCCGAGAACCCTCCCGTCGTGTGGTAGGCTCGGAAGGCCACGAACACCGTTCCGGTCCACTGGGCGCCGTCGACGCTGGGGGGATTAGAACAGTCCACTGCCACTGGCTGGATGTCTCCCGAGGCGTCCTTGTGCAGTAACTGGAAGGTCCACCACGGGTCATCGCCTGAGCAGTCGACCGTGTACGTCCCGGAGTCGGTCACGTTCACGAAGGTCAGGCTCCAGGGCTCCCGGTTTGTCAGGGTCTGGAACTCGCTGAGCGGCTCGATGCTGACCGGGGGCAAGTGCTCGCCCCAGTCGAGGGTCGTCCCGTTCAGGGTCCACGTGAAGTTGCGCGTGTACATTCGCTGGGAGAAGTTCATGAACACGTCCGAGAGATCGTTATACCGGTCGGCTTCCCAGATGCCTTGATCGATGGGCGCCTGAGTGTCGAAGGTTGCGTTGTACGTCGCATTCCCGTGCACACTCGGGTGGCAGCCCGTAGCATTTTCTGCCCCCAGCGTCCGCGTGAGCTCGTTGAACGCGTCGCCCTCGGACCCCGTGAGGGTCGGCTCTGCGGCGTCCACCCAGAAGAGGGCGTAGCTCTCGTGGTGCCGCAAGTTTTGGAGGCTCGCCTCTTCGGTTGTCGGGTTACAGACGGCGGCGCCGGGATGACGTATGAAGTCCCCAGCGTCGTCGCCGCCATCCTTGAGGGGATCCAAGGTGCCCCCGAAGAAGAGCGAGCTCGGATCGTGCTCGACCTGCGGGGCTGCTGCGGCCTGGGCGGCACGGGCCAGCCCATCCCGGACGCTTGGTGCGAGGTTCTCGCCCCCGTTGTCGGCGTGATCGAGGTACCGGATGTACATGTTCGCCGTGAGGGTCCTGGCGATCGCCTCGTCGTCGTGCTTGGTGTCGTTCTGGTAGAACCCTCTTAGCTGGAGCGCGACGTGGGTGTCCATGTCGACGTGGAGGGTGGTGTCCAGGCTCTCCTCGGTGCCGTGCTCCACGCAAAGGAAGCAGGCTAGGCTGGCGTTGTGGAGGATCACCTCGAAGCCACAGTCCGCATCCCAGCCGTGGAACCCCCAGTTGGGATCCGGGTTGAACCCAGCCTCGGGATCACCGTCGGGGTGGCAGGCCGGGTAGGCGTTCCCCTCCTCTCTGGTCGCTTCGACCATCGTCCCGTAGGCGTGGACGGCGGCGTCGGCGTAGGCCTGCCCCATGCCCTCGACGATGGGATCCCCGTCTCCGAGGAACCGCCCGTCGTACTTGACGGTCCATGTGCTCGTGTCGAAGTTGGTGCGGGTAGCGACGGTCTCGCCAGCTTGGGAGAGGCTGTCTTGGACCTGGACATCCATCTCGTGCCAGGTGCCGTTCTCCTTCTCCCAGACCTCGACGGCGTGGCCTGCGTCATAGGTGTTGTAGACCTCCATCTCCGGCTCGAGGTTGGTGGCGTAGAGGTTAGCCGAGAATGGACCGACGCCGGTCTGTCGTATCACCCTGTCTGCCTCCTGGAGTTCGGAGACGCCGAAGAGGAAGTACCAGCTGGACAGAACGCCGTTCTCGGCGTTCCAGGTCCAAAGCTGGACTTCCCATCCGTCGAGAAGCGTGGTCACCGAGGGGTCCTTCACCTGGCTTGTGCCGAGCCAGCTGTTATCGCTCTCGTTCACCACCTGGCGCCCGATGTCGAACTCGGTGTTGCCGACGTGGGCGAAGGCTTCGGCGT
>CAZBKU010000037.1:4110-16715 GCA_964492585.1 uncultured Thermoplasmatales archaeon
CCGACGTGCCGCCCTCGCGGTCGGCAGTGTCCCGTTCCCGGAGGTAGCCGACGGCGTAGTCGAGGGCGCTTGGGGAGTCTGGGATCAGCGCCGGGAGCAACGCGTTGTAGTCGTCGGTGATGTCGTGGGCATCGCCGCTGTCATCGTCGTAGGCCATCGCGTGTGTGATGGCGGGGGTCCTCGAGCCGTTCAGGACATAGTACAACTCGAGTCCCGGGAAGGCCTCCTCGAAGGCTGTGTCGTTACCTGGATACGTGGTCGCGTTACTGGAACCGTACAAGTTCTCGGCTGCTGACTGGACCTCGGCGCGAGCTTCCTGTGCGTCATAGATGCTCCCTGAAAGGGCCAGTGGGATGGACCCCAGGATGAGCGCGCCTGAAAGCAAGATCATGGCTGTTGTCTTCGGGTGCATGTTGTAGTCACTCCTTGGTTCAGAGGCGTCGCTAGGACTCGGTGATCAGGGCGCAGAATCGCGCCTGAAAAGGGATGGGTAGCCTTACGGGATCAAGTCATCCGAACCGCATGGGTCCGGGTACTTCAGCAACAGGATATCGCCGCCTCCAGAGGGTGTTTCACTCCTACCATTCACGTACACGTCACCGGCGTCGGGGTCGAACACGATGTCTCGACCTTGGTCGGGGAGACCGGCGTCTCCGTTGTACCGGGCAGCCCACACGGCATCACCGGTGTCCACGTCCAGGACCCGGAGGTAGAGATCCCAGCCGCCGGGACCGGCGGTCCGGCCGAGGACGAAGAGACACTCGGTGCCCGGTGCGAACGCGACCGATACGCCTTCCTCGATGAAGGCTGCGTGGGAGGTGCGTTTGTTCCGCCAGAGTTGCTCCCCGGTTTCGGCATCGTAGGCCACGGTGAGGGCTACGCTGGCACTCGTGGGGTTGAACAGGTTGTAGGGAGTGGTTCGGGTGACGACGAGCGTGTCGCCATCCGGGCTCAACGCCATGTCGTCCCCGTGGGCGTGGGCCGACCAGAGGATGCCTCCATCGGACGTGTCGAGGGCGAAGGTCGCATCGCCCGGCTGGTGGGACGGGGCTTCGGCCAGCGTGAGGAACAGCCGGTCGCCATCGTCCGAGATCGCAACGCCACGGGGCAAGTGGCTCACGGTCCCCGGCATGGTCCGTTGCCAGATCGTCTCACCCGTGGTGGCATCCAGCGCGGTCAACCCCGCCAGCGACCCTCTGTCCACGGTTCCGGCAACGACCACGAGCCCAGCTCCCGGATGGGCGGCGAGGGAGGACGTGCCATCGGACCGCCCATCATAATCCACGTGTCGCTCCCAAACGACATCGCCAGTCTGGACGTCGACAGCCGCAGCGAGTTGGTCGAACGATGTCCCCTCATTGCGGACCGCCCCAGACACGAACGCTGTGGGGCCGGAGATCGGTTCGGCGATCTGGCCAACGTAATCTCCGTCGGGTTCGTATGGGTGAGTGCCCTGGAAGCTGACGGTCCAGGCGAACTCCCCGGTCTCGGGGTCCACGGCGCGGACGAGACCTGCGTTGTCTCCCGAGGGTATGGCGCCGGACGCGCTGACGATCACGTCCCCGGTGGATGGTGCGTGCACCGCGCTCCAGTAGCCGCTGTTTCTGCCGCTCGCAGGCTCGAGTTCATGGTGCCATAACTGCTCGCCCGTCGCGCGGTCGGCGCCGAACAGTACACCGTGGTCGATATCTGCATCTGCGTCGGCTTCAAAGACCCCCGTGGTCACGAGCGCGTTGCCTGCCAGCGCGGTTTCGATGGGGTAGTCGGAGCGGGCGCCTGGCTCGGAGATGTCACCAGCGAACCCGAAGGTGTTGCTCCATGCGTGACAGCCCGTCGCGGCTGAGACGCCCAGGAGGTCGCAGCCGGAGGGCCGGAGCGGATCGCTCGACGCCACGTCACTGGGGGCAGGGGTCCCCATCTCGCCCGTCGCGGGGACAAGGGGGAGCAGGAGCATGCAGGTGGCAAGAGCCGCGACCGAGCGTCCAGTCTGAGCCGTCACTCTACATCACCACACTCTGTCGTGCCCCCGCCGTAGATGTCGCCGTTGTCGGTGTCAAGTGGCCACCCAGAACCGGCGAGCCGGAACTCAACGTGATAGTGCACCCGGCCGGTCTTGTTCTCACCAGCCGGCTTGTCCTCTGTGTGCGTCCATGGGTATGACTCGTTCCCGGACCAGACGAGCGGGTTGCCGGTCCGCGTTTCCTCCTCCTCACCTCCGAATTCTGTGTAGTTGACGAAGAAGCCGTGCGTATCGTATTCGGTGAAGGAGCCGTTGATGGTCACCGTGACGTCGGGAGAGGGATCATTCAGCGCGGGATCGACATCGACGTAGTAGGCTTCCCAGAAGATCCTGGCGTCGCAGGTGGGGTCGCGTGGCTCCAGGCCGATCGCTTCGATGTCGGGCGGCACCTCGTACTTGGCATCCGGATCCTCGGACGCAAGGAGGTGCTCGGTCTCCCCGTCGCGCTGGATCTTGACCAGGTTCAACCGGGGGATGATGTTCAGGGTCTCGTTGGCCGTCTCGATGACAGTCACGGAGGGCGACGTCGACGCGCTGTAAGCTTGGGTCGAGTGGAAGTCCGTCTTGATCTCCACCGTCGCGGAATCCCCTGGTGTCAGGACTGTCAGATTCTCGCTGACGGTCTGGCCGGATTCCTCCCAGGTCACACCTGGCGCGCAAGTCCAGAGCCCCGCGGTTTCGGTTTCCTCACACTCCTGCGTGGTCGCCAAGAGCGCCTGCGGCAACGCAACGGCCAACAACGCGATCACCGCGACCACCGCTGTTCCGACGTTGCTCCTCCCAGAGCCTGCCATGCGTACCTCCGATGCGGGGGGGGGGACACATAGGTCCTTGGTGTCCGCAGCCAGTTGGTTGCGTATTGAATGGATGTTAAGATATACAAGTCCAGCGCAAAACACGACCCTCCTGCAACCAGAAGGTTACATCCGGATCACGGGCCACCGATCAGCCCCTGATCGTTGTGAAGCCTCGTCGCGGGTCACCGTCAGTGTGCCCTTCACGTCGGCCGCCGAACCGCTACTCCAACGGCAACGGATCGTAGAGCTCGGGCCTCAGCCTCGGCACGACGGCCGAGATCACAGCCCACTCGGTCAGCTCCTCGCGGGTGGTGCCCCGCCGGGTCAGGTACCCGATGGCGCCTTCCTCCTGGCCGATGGCCTGGTTCTCAGCCAGGCGACCGATGACCTCGCCGACGGTCTCACCGGCTTCCAGGGCCTCGAGGACGACCGGCGGGTAGCTGAACCCCGGGCCGGCACCGATCGTGATGCGGCCCTGGCGGTCGGCGATGGCGCAGTACTGCACGTCGAAGCGTTCCCCGCTGGGATCCTTGGTGTGGATGGCCGCCTCGATACCGACACCCAAGCCGGCCTCGTCGACGGCCTCCAGGGCGGCGGTGGCCCGGTTGGCCGCGCCTTGGGGGCCCTCCTCGTCGTGGGGTTGCTCGGGTACGCCGGTGTCGACCTCGACGCTGGTGGTCTCGACGTCCGGGACCCAGCGCCCGAAGGCGGTCTGGGCGGCCTGGACCTTGACCGGGTTGGCCGAGCCGACGGCCAGGTGGACCCGCTTGGGCTCGACGCCGTCGGGGTCGATCTCGCCGTTGGAGACCCGGGTCCCGTTGACCGGCAGGCCATCCAGGCCCAAGACGAAGGGCACGATCTCGATGACCAGGGGCTCGTGGCCCTCGGCCTGGCGCTCCTGGTTGATCTTGGCGGCGGTGGGCTTGGTCTCGGGGCTCACCACGATGGCCTCGAACCGGGGCTCCAGGGCCCGCCCGTAGGGATCGTCGATGGGGGCGACCTCGGCGCGATCCTCGAGGCCTTTCTGCTTGAGAAGGCGCTGGACGGCCTCGATGCGTACCTCGGCCGGTGGCACGTCCCGCTCCCGGTTGCGTCGGGACAGCTCACCGCTGGTCACGCCGATGAAGACCTGCTCGCCGATGGAGAGCGCGTGAAGGATCAGGGCCCGGTGCCCGCGGTGCAGCGGGTCGAAGGTCCCGCCCATGCAGACGTGGTCGAACCGATCGTCGCGCTCCTCGGACGTGCCCACAGCCAGGCAAGCGGGGGGTCCGGTATCAAAGTGCCGTCGGTCCGGTCAGCTTCGGGACCAGCCTCATAGGGAAGACCGCCGATACAGCAAGCGATGTCCAACCGCGAGTGCCCGCGTTGCTGGGAGCCGCTGGTCCAGGAGAAGCGAGACGTGGGGACGTTCTCCCGGTCGGTGGTCGTCGACGTGTGCCCCTCGTGCAGCGGGGAGTTCCTCGACGAGGGAGAGGTCAAGCGGTTGACCGGCGACCGGGACCTGCACACCCTTCTGACCGAGTACCTCTCCCACCGGGCCGACAGCGACCTCGTATGCCCGGGGTGCGGCGGGCTGATGGACGCCGAGATCCTCGAGCTGGAGGACGACGAGGTCGAGGTCGATGCCTGCCTGAAGTGCCACGGCCTCTGGCTCGACGACGGCGAGCTGGCCAAGCTCGACGAGAGCGGGACCGACTTCGGGGAGCTCGACGAGGAGAAGCTGGCCGAGGTCTTCGACGCCAAGACCCGCAAGGGTCGGCGCAACAGCCTGCTCGGTGGCCTGTTCAGCGGCCTGCGCAAGCGCTGAGCGTCTCAGACCGGCGGGGCCTGACCGGGGGCTCCATGCTTCTCGCTGGTGGCATCGATGAGCGACAGGATCCCGGCGACCAGGACCGCCAGGGCGCCCAGCCCGAACCCGGCGCCGATCAGGGGGAGCGCGTCGGCCCACCGGTGCGGCTGCTCGCGATCCCGGGCAGGACCTGGTCGATGGGTTGGCCCGGCCCTCTCCGCTGGTCCCTCACCGCGCCGCGATGAGCTGCTGGGCCAGATCGTCGAGGTCCTCGCCGTGGGTATCGACCACGTGGCGACCCAGGTCCTCAAGGGCCTGGAGGTTCTCCTTGCTCGCATCGTCCAGGTCTGGGCTGGGCAGGGCGTGGTCCTGGGGCCAGTGCCAGTCCAGCGAGGCCTGGTAGCGATGGTAGGCGGGGTCACCCTCGAAGCGGGGATGACCGTGGCCCAAGAGGTGATCGAGGTGGTAATCGGTCGCATCAGAGACCCCGTCGAACATGCTGTCCAGGAGCGGGCCCGCCCACCGGGCCAGGCCCCAGTCGCGGACCTCGGAGAAGGTGTACGGTCGGTGATCGCTGCCCGTCCCGAGGGAGACGACCAGGGCATCCTCCAGGTTCTGTCGACCCCCGGGCGGATGGTGGCTGAGGACCTCGGCCAGGGCGCACATGGCCGGGTTGTTGACGAAGACCCCACCGTCGACCAGGACCCTGGGCTGGCGTTGACCCGGGACCTCCACCTTGGCGGGCTCGAAGTAGGTGGGGGCTGCCGAGGTGGCCCGGGCCACCTGCCAGAAGGGATGATCGCGGCGGTCGGGTTCCTCCCTGGCCTTGGCCGTCTTGAAGAAGTACGGGGCCCGGGCGCGCAGGTCGTAGCTGGGGATCAAGAGCTCGGGCATCGTGGCCGGGTCCACGTCGGTCAACCGATGCTCGCCGAAGAAGCGCTTGAGCACGTCCTCGACTGGTTGGTTGGGGTAGCGCTCGTCGGCCAGGCCGGCCAGGCTGGTGAGGACGTGGTGCCAGGGTCGGTGGAAGATCTCCGGGCCCTCCTCGCGGTAGAACGCGACGATCTCCTCGGCGGTGTGCTTGGGCCGGCCGGTGCTGTCGGTCAGCACCAGGCCCAAGGCGATGATGCCACCGGTCGAGGTCCCGGCGATCAGGTCGAAGTGGTCGGCCAGGGGGCCGTCCAGGCGCTCCTCGAGACCGGCCAGGATCGTGGCGGAGACGATCCCGCGGATCCCGCCGCCGTCCAAGCTCAGCACCGTGGTGGGCATGTGGATCTGGCATGGGATAGGGGCCCATAGGTCTGGCTGTGGGCTCCGCGCTGAGCGTCGGCCCGGTCCTTCGGGAAGCAGAGGGAGCAGAAGATAGCAGAGGTGCTGGACCTGGGGCTCGGTGGTCCTCTGGTCTCCCCGCTACCTCTGCTTCCTCCACCGTGGTCGCAGGCGTTCAGCTCGCCTGCTCGAGCTCGTCGACCATGGCCTCGACGACGTCCAGGCCGCCGTGCCAGAACGCGCTGTCGGTGATGTCGATGCCGTGCTCGGCCAACAGGGTCTGGGGGTCCCGGCTGCCGCCGGCCTCCAGGATCTCGATGACGCTATCGGCGAAGCTCGGATCCTCCTGGTACCGAGCGTAGAGGCTGATGGAGAGCAGGGCCCCGAAGCTGTAGCTGGAGACGTAGAACGGGGCCGCGTTGAAGTGCGGGATCAGCATCCATTCCTGCTCGAACATCTCCGGGATCTCCAGGTCCCCGAACTGCTCCTCCAGCAGCTCGCGGTAGGCCCCGTCGATCTCTCGGGTCGGGGCCCCGTCCATGACCAGTTGGTGGGCTCGCTGCTCGAAGAGGGCGAAGTAGGCCTGGCGCTGGATGGTCGCGTACAGGTCGGCCAGGCGTTCGCTCACGATGGCCTTGGTGGCCTCCGGATGGGCCTCGACCAGGTGGTGGTGGAGCAAGAGCTCGCTGAACACGCTGGCCGTCTCGGCCAACGGCAGCGGCGGGCTGGCCACCAGCGGGTGACGCTCGTCGGCCAGCATCGAGTGGATCGCGTGCCCGAACTCGTGGGCCAGGGTCGACACGCTGCGGGTGTCGTCGGTGTGGTTGAGCAGCACGTAGGGCGTCATGTCGGTCAGCGGGGTCGCGCAGAAGGCCCCGCCTCGCTTGTTCTCACGGGGGAACACGTCGACGTGCTCTGCCTCGAACACTCGCCGGGCCAGGGCGTGGAACCGGGGATGGAAGCCCTCGAAGACATCCATGACCGTGGCCTTGGCCTCGTCGAACGGGATCTCGACGTCCTCGGCCTCGATGGGCGCGTAGATGTCGTACCGGGAGAAGGCCCCCTCGACCTCGTCAGCCTTCCAGGAGAAGTAGGCCTGCCAGATGGCGCCCCGGTCCCCGCAGGCCTGGAGCATGGTGTCGACGACCTCGTCGCTGACCTCGTTGGAGAGGTTCATCGGCGTCATCGACCGCGGGTAGCCCCGGTGCTTGAGGTTCTCGGTGTTCCAGTCCCGGATGATCGACCGGTACAGGTGGGCCAACAGCGAGCCGTGCTCCTGGTAGACGTCGTAGACCTCGTCGTAGGCTGATCGGCGAAGGTCCCGGTCCGGTGAGTACACGTACCGCTGGAGGTCGCTCTGGGTGGTCTCCTCCCCGGTCTCGGGATCCTCGAAGCGCAGGTTGCTGGTGAGGATCTCCCTGGCCTGCTGGACGGCCGAGACGCCGGCCATGTCCTTGTCGGCGATGATCTCCTCGACCTCCTCGGCCAGGGTGTAGGGCGCGAAGTCCCGCAGGGTGCGGTAGTAGTGGGCCAGCTCGGGATCCTCGGGCTCCAGGGCCTTGGCCCGATCCTCGGGCAGGTGCTTGATCCAGTGGGACAGGAACCGGACCCGGTTGGAGGCCTCGGTGGCCACCTGGCGCGTGCGCTCCATGAACGTCTTGGCATCATCGTCGCTGGTGTCGGCCGCGAAGGCCAACGAGCCCCGGTAGGAGAGCCGGCGCGCGACCTCCCGCATCTCGCCCACCGTGTCCAAGACCTCTTCCAGGTCCTGGCGCGAGAGCTTGTCCAGTTGTTCCTCGACGGCCTCGATCTCCTGGACCTTGGCCTCGAGCTCGTCGAAGTAGGGCTCGGTGTGCTCGTCGCCGAGGCCCGCCAGGATGTCGCTGAGATCCCACTGCACGAGGGTGCCCCACGAGCCGCGTCTACGTATGGCTTGCCCTTGTGGCCCCCGATACCCCCTGCGCCTGGTTCCAAGCGACCCTAAGCACCCCAGCCCGACAGACCCCCCAAGCAGGGCCTTCATCCACGTGATCGAACCGGAGGCCGCCCAGGGCGCCCTGGCCAGGTTCGACGACCGGGCCGGGGCCAAGCGCGGCAACATCCCCAACGTGCTCAAGCTCGCACGTCCCAACCCAAGCTCAGCCAAACCCACGTGGACCTTCACATGTCGATCATGTACAACCCCGAGCCGGCCTCGACCGGCGCCGACGGGAGCTCCTCCCTGTGGTGGTCTCCCGGCTCAACGATCGCGAGGACCGCGTCACCCACCACACCGAGGCCCTGGAGCGCTACCAGGACGACGACCGGGTGTTCGAACGGTTGGCCAAGGACCCCAAGACCGCACCGTTGGACCCCGAGGACAAGGCGCTGGGGGGGGTTGCGCCACGAAGCTCACCAGCCGGCCGGGCGGGATCGTCGAGGACGACGTCGAGGACCTTCGGGCGGCCGGTTCGACGACTAGGAGATCCTGGCCGCCGGTGCCGTCACCAGCGACTTCAACGTCGTCAACCGGCTCGACCTGGGGTTGGGTGCCGAGCTCGAGGACGGGGCCGAACGTCAGTCCGGGTACTGACCCTCACCGCTGGGGCACCGTGCCTTGTATGTACCCGGCGTGACCTAGCGGGCTTGAGGCAGAGGCATGGCAGGCAGCCGATCACAGCTGTTGGTGGCAGCGGGCGCCCTCATGCTCGCCACCCTGGCCCCGGTCCCGGCCGGTGCGGCCCCTGACCTGGTCCGCACCATCGTCCCCCTGGAGGACACCGGCCGAGCCGACCTCGAGGCCGCCCTGGCGGACACCGGCGGCCAGCTCCTTCGCATCGACGAGACCCTGGGCTTCGCCGTCGTCACGACACCGCGCCCAGACCACCTCGATGCCCGCCTGGAGGCCTCGATCCAGGACGACCATCGGGCAGCCGAGAGCGTCCAGGCAGGCTGGTTGGATGCCCCGGGTGACCCCCTGTACACCGACCAGTGGGGACCCCGGTACCTCGAGATGCACCAGGCCTGGGGCTTGGAGGACGGCGATCCCGGCGTGGTCGTCGCCGTGGTCGACAGCGGCATCGATCCCGGTCACCCGGACATCGATCCCGCCCGCGTGATCCAGGGCCACGACTACGTCGAGGACGACGAGGTCCCGCAGGACCCCCGCGGGCACGGGACCCACGTGGCCGGCATCGTCGCCGCCACCCGCGACAACGGCAAGGGCATCGCCGGCATGGCCAAGGTCACGATCATGGCCATCCGGGTCCTCAACGCGACCGGGGGTGGTTTCTGCAGCGATGTCGCCTCCGGGGTCCGCGAGGCCACCGACGAGGGAGCCCGGGTCATCAACCTGAGCCTGAGCTGTGAGGCCGACAACCCGATGCTCCACGACGCCATCCGGTACGCCCACGACAACGATGTGCTCGTCGTGGCCGCTGCCGGGAACTTCTGGGACGATCGCGACGAGCTCCGGAGCCAGTGCGTCGTCTACCCGGCCCGCTACCCGGAGACCGTGGCCGTCGGTTCACTCGACAGCTACCCGGCCCTGGGCGGGGTCACCGTCAGCATCTCGGCCTCGGACTTCTCCTGCCGCGGGCCCGAGGTCGAGCTCACCGCTCCGGGAGAACGCATCCTCTCGACGACCGACGGTGGGTATGCCTGGGGGTCTGGAACCAGCATGGCTGTCCCGCACGTCTCGGCCACAGCCGCTTTGACGCTGTCGGCCATCCCCGAGCTCACCGCCGAGGGAACCCGGGACCGCTTGGCGGCCACGGCGACCGACCTGGGCGACGACGGCCGGGACGAGACCTTCGGTCACGGTGCCATCGATCCCGTGCGCGCCGTCGGTGGGTTCGACGCGGTCCCAGGGCCCGGGTGAGACCGGTCAGCTGGGAAGCGCGCCTGGCGTGCCCAGCAGTTGGGCCCCGAGGTGGGGGAGGGTTGCCTGCCCGAGGCCCGGTTGCTCGTCGATGGGTTGCAGCCCATGCTTGGCTCCCTGGTCGACCAGGGCGGTCATGTCGACGGCCGACGAGAGGTCCATCTCGCCTGGCGCTTCGTAGGGGGCCACCGTCTTGCCCTCCAGCCGGGCCTCCAGGGTCCCCTGCTCTGGGGGATCCTGGGGCCTGACCCGGTCGAGGGCGACCACCAGCCCCGGATCGCAGATGGTGGCGATGTCCCCGAGCCAGGTCCCCATCTGCAGGTTGGCCTCGTACCGGTGACCCGGCGGCAGGTCCCCGGCGTGATCCTCCAGGAAGGCAACGACGGGTCGAGGGGCTTCGTCCAGGCTCTCCTCCCACACCCACTCGTCCTGACCGAACGTCACGTGGACCTCCTGCCAGGCCTCCTGGGTGCGCTGGACCCAGTGGATCGGGAAGGAACCGAGCAGCTCCTTGGCGATCACGAACGAGGGGCCCGGTTCGAGCCCCGAGGGGGAGCCCACCACCTTGCCCTGGACCCCGAACTCCTGGATCACCGCGACCAACCGGGTCCGGCGGGCCAGCCGAGGTTCCACGAACACGAGCTCGAGCTCCTGGACGAGCTCGTCATCCAAGGAGGCCAACAGGAACCGCATCAGCTTGCCCGAGCCGGCCCCCTGCTCGACCAGCCGCGGGCCATGGGCCTCGGCGAACCGGGTGAACAGGCGGGCCAGCTGGCGGGCGACACCGGAGACATAGACCGTGTCGTCGGTGGGTCGCTTGGACCGTCGCCGGCGGT
The DNA here is from genome assembly GCA_964492585.1 of uncultured Thermoplasmatales archaeon. Lineage (GTDB taxonomy): Archaea > Thermoplasmatota > SW-10-69-26 > SW-10-69-26 > SW-10-69-26 > CAYXGD01. Next base: position 14,681 of record CAZBKU010000037.1, read on the forward strand.
CACGTCGGGTGTAGAAGCCGTGCTTGGGGGCGTAGAGCGCCTCGGCCATGTAGTCTCGGAACGGGACCGGGCCCTGGCCTGCCAGGAGTTCGGCAAGGGGCGTGGGCCAAGGCTCGGCGCTGGAGGACACGTGGGTAGCGCCGGCCAGGCGCCGTGGCGCCTAAGAGGTTTCGCCATGCGGCAGAAGGAGCGGTGCGTGGATCGACCGGGCCCCTGGGGCCCGGCTGATGTGGGAGGGATCCCGGCGGACGAGGTGGGCGTCGTCTGGCAAGCCAAGCCAAGGACCCTGAGGCCCTCTGCAGGGCACCGGTGTTGGGATGCCTGGCGCCCTCAAGCCCTCGACCAGGCGTCGCTTGGGAGGGCCTCGTAGACAGAGTCCTCGTCGCGCTGATCGGATCCCTGGTGCCCGTCGGCCGTCGTGTCGATCTCCTCCCACCGGATCCGCCAGTAGAAGGCGCGGCGGATGAAGCCCTCCTCGTTCCGGTACTCCTCGCGGCGGAAGGAGAGCAGGCGCTGGTTCTCCAGGGTGTAGAAGATCGATCGGAGGTCGGGATCGAGCTCGTCGTCGTCGAGCTCATCCTCGCCTTGGAAGGCGCCGATCACGTACCCGGCGATCTCCATGGCGTCGGCTCGGTCCATCTGCAGCTCCTCCCAGAGGGCCTGGGCCAGGGCGGCGGTGAGCCGCTCGTGGCGTTGCGGTTGCAGGACCTGCATCACGGCGCCCTCCGCACCATGGCTTGGCAGGCCTGCTGGAGGACGACACCCATGTACCACGGCGCCTTGGATCCGTAACCGGCCGACGGCCCCAACTTCAGGGCGGTCGGGACGACACGGAGGAGGCGGCTGGCAGAGCTTGCGCTACCCTTGTTGCTGCTCATCTGTCACACCTCTCAGGCCGAGGCCCCTAGGACCCCTGCAACCATATCGAGACTAAGCGAGGGTTTAAAATTTGCTACAGGACAGGCTCAAGGTCCTGCCTTGCCGACGGACTCTTGTGGCCCCGCCCGATGGTAGGGTGTGCACGTCATCCGGATCCCGCCCGATCGCCTGGAGCGCTTCGTCGAGGTGCTCGAAAGCATGGGAGCCCAGCACCTCGAGACCAAGGGGGAGCACGAGGCCTTCCGGGTCGAGATGGGACGCTGGCCCTTGGTCGGCTACTCGACCGGGAAGGTCACCTTCGACGAGGACCAGCTCGTCGAGATCCTGGAGGACGCCATCGGGGAGATCATCAAGCCGCCTCCTGGCCCCGTGGTCGGCAGCGACGAGGCTGGCAAGGGCGAGTGGCTTGGCCCCCTGGTCGCCGCGGCGTGCGCCGTGGTCCCCGGCGACCGGCGAGCGTTGATCGCCCGTGGCGTGATGGACAGCAAGGAGATCGCGCGGACGGCCATGGCCCGGGTGGCCCAGGCCGTCGAGGATGTCTGCCCGTACCACGCTGTGGTCCTGGTCTCCCCCAGCCGGTTCAACGAGCTCTGGCCACGGTTCAAGGAGGAGGGCAAGAGCCTCGACGACCTGGTGGCCTGGGCCCATGCCAAGGCCCTGGGCGACGTCATCGGCCAGCTGGAGGACGACGGTGAGGCCAGCGGGGTCCGCGTCGTGGTCGACGAGTTCTCCCGGGTGGCCACCGAGGCGCGCACCTCAAGGGTGTTCGACGTCGAGGCCGACCCGGTCGAGCAGCGACCGCGGGCCGAGGACGAGATCGCCGTGGCCGCGGCCAGCGTGCTGGCCCGGGCGGCCCGGGAGCGCTGGATCGACGCCTACGAGCGCCGGGAGAGCCTCCCGGTCCGGTCCTTCGACATGGACACGGCGAGGGAGCACGAGACGAGGGACGCGTACTTCGACGACCACGACGTCACTCGCCCGCAGAACCTGAGCGAAGACGACCTGCCGCCGGCGGAGAGCGACGCGGTCAGGGAACTCGACCGGGAAGCCCTGAAAGAAACGAAGACAGGCGGGAAATGGCACGTCCAGGCCTCGGCCGAGACCATCGACCGACTCTGGCCCGACGTCGTCGACGACGTGGCCGAGCAGACGTTCT
>CAZBKU010000038.1:0-3683 GCA_964492585.1 uncultured Thermoplasmatales archaeon
GCTGGGCGTGGAGCCTGGCGACCGGGTGGCGATCCTGGCCAACAACCGGCCCGAGTGGGCGATCGCCGATCTAGCGGTCCTGCACGCCGGGGCCACGGTCGTCTCGATCTACCCGACGCTGACCCCCGACCAGGTGGCCTTCCTGTTGGAGGACAGCGAGACCAGCGTCCTCTTCGTCGAGGACCCCGAGCACCACGAGCTGGTGGCTGCCAACCGCAGCAAGCTCGAGCAGCTCAAGGAGGTCATCCTGTTCGAGGGCGCCGACCAGGTGGACGGGGCCCTGGCCTTCGACACCCTGGCCGAGATGGCCACCGGCATGGAGGACGCCTAGCAGGCCTTCCGGGAGCGGTGGCAGGCCGTCGAGCCCGACGACCTGGTGACGTTCATCTACACCAGCGGGACCACCGGCAAGCCCAAGGGCGTGATGCTCACCCATCGCAACATCACCTCCAACGCTGCCGCGGGCGTGGAGCTGATCCCCCTTGGCGACGAGGAGCACTACCTCTCGTTCCTGCCGCTGTCGCACTCTTACGAGCGTGCGGTGGGCCACTTCCTGAACTACTGCTACACCGGGGCCACGGTCTGGTACGCCGAGTCCATCGATACCCTGGCACGGGACCTGGGCGAGGCACGGCCGACGATCATGCTGGCCGTCCCCCGGCTGTACGAGAAGATGCGGGCCCGGATCGAGGAGAAGGTCGAGCAGGCCAACCCGGTCCGCCGGCGGTTGTTCGCCTGGGCGACCGATGTCGGGGCCCGGGTGTTCCGGCATCGGGAGGCCGGCACCGAGCCACCGCTGACCCTATCCCTCCAGTATGAGGTCGCCGACCGGCTGGTCCTAGAGAAGGTCCGTCGGACCATCGGGTTCGACCGGCTCCGGTTCGCCGGCAGCGGGGCAGCCGCCTTGGAGGAGGAGGTCGCCGAGTTCTTCGGTGCCCTGGGCATCCTGCTCCTCGAGGGCTACGGCCTGACCGAGGCCAGCCCGGTCATCGCCATGAACCGCCCCGAGGCCTTCAAGGTCGGCACCGTAGGCCAACCGATCCCCGGTGTCGAGGTGGAGATCGACGAGGACGCCTGGGATGGGCCGGCCGGCGAGGGCGAGTTGCTGGCCCGTGGCGAGAACATCATGCAGGGCTACTGGCAACGGCCCGAGGAGACCGCCCGGGCCCTGACCGAGGACGGGTGGCTTCGCACCGGCGATGTCGCAAGCCAGGACGAGGCGGGCTTCATCACCATCACCGACCGCAAGAAGGAGCTGTTCAAGACGGCCTACGGCAAGTACGTGGCGCCGGCCCACGTCGAGGGCCTGCTGAAGAACAGCCGGTTCGTCGACATGGCCGTGGCCGTCGGCGCCGAGCGCAAGTTCGTGGCCGCCCTGCTGATCCCCGAGTTCGAGAACCTGGAGGCCTGGGCCAAGAAGCAGGGCATCAGCTTCCGGTCCCACGCCGACCTGGTCGAGCACGAGGCGGTCCAGGCGCTCTTCCAGGAGGCCGTCGACGAGGCCAACGGGACCCTGGCCCGCCACGAGCAGGTCAAGACCTTCGCCCTGATCGACGAGCCCTTCGAGATCGGCCGTGAGCTGACCCCGACCCTGAAGGTCAAACGCCGGGTGATCGACGAGGCCTACGGGGACGTGATCGACGGGCTCTACCCCGACGGGTGAGCGTCCACCCGCCTGGCCTGCCCGCCCGCGGCCCCACGACCCTTATACCACCCTTGGCATCGCCGGTCGTGGCCCCCTTGGACCGCTCCCTGGACGACCTGCCGGACGCCTTCGTCGAGCGCCTCACCGAGGTGCTTGGTTCCCGGGACGAGCTGATCGCTTCCCTGGAGGCCGACACCCGCCCGGCGGTCCGGGTCAACACGATCAAGACGTCCGTCGAGGAGGCCACCGACCGCCTGGACCGGTTGGGGATCGGTTGGGAGCAGACCTCCTGGTGCAAGGAGGCCTTGTTCGTCGACGACCCCGAGGACCGGTCGCTGGGTTCGACCTGGGAGCACCAGGCCGGCTACCTCTTCGGCCAGGATGCCGCCAGCTCCCTGCCCGTGCTAGCGCTGGACCCGCAGCCCGGGGACCGGGTCCTGGACCTGTGCGCTGCACCGGGCGGCAAGACGACCCACCTGGCCGCCCGCATGGACAACCAGGGCCTGGTGGTGGCCAACGACGACAACCCGGGCCGGGTCAACAACATGATCAGCAACATGGACCGCCTGGCCACGATGAACGTGGCCGTCACCCAAGCCGGCGGACATCGGCTCAAGTGGCCGATCACCTTCGACAAAGCCCTGGTCGATGCCCCGTGCAGCAACCTTGGCCACATGCACACCAGCTGGTCGCCGGTCTACGATTTCTCCGATGGCCTGGTCGGCCAGAAGTGCGGCCTGCAGCGTCAGCTCCTGGAGACCGCCTTCCACGCCGTCCGGGAGGGGGGGACCATCGTCTACTCGACCTGCACGCTCGAACCACGGGAGAACGAGGGGGTCGTGAGCTGGTTCCTGGAGCAGTTCCCCGTCAAGATCGAGCAGCTCAGCCTCGGGATCGGCGGGCCCGGCCGGGTGGAGATCGCTGGGGAGCGCTACCACGACGACGTGCGTCGTGCCGTGCGCTTGCACCCCGGCGAGGTGCACACCGACGGGTTCTTCCTGGCCGCGTTCACCAAGCTCGAGGCCCTGGCCGAGTGGCCCGAGGGTCGCGACCGGGACTGGGGCGGGGGGCCCTTCGAGATGGGACCCGAGGAGGCCGTCCAGGCGGTGGCCGAGGCCTACGGGCTCCAGGACGAGCGCCTGGAGGGGGCCTGGTCGGCCAGCACGCCCCAACGGTTGTACGCCACGACGGTCGACGACCTGCCCGAGGTCATGCAGCTGGAGCCCGACCGGGTCGGGGTCTACCTGGCCAAGCGGGAGAGCGACGGCTACCGGTTGTCCTTCGACGCGGCCACGGCCTTCGGCCGGGAGGCCCAGCGGTCCCACGAGCTATCACCATCCGAGGCGATCCGGTGGCTCTCCGGGGACAAGGTGGCCATCGAGGAGCCGATCCCGTGGAGCGTGATCACCTGCCAGGGTGAGCCGTTGGGCTGCACCCGGGCCTTCGGCGACGAGCTCCCATGTTACGTGCCCAAGAACCGGCGGATCAAGGGCCGGCGGGATCACTGCGGGTTCCTGTCTTGAACCGGTGCCCGACCGCCACCTTACGCCTCGATCTCGCCCTCGGGCGGTCGACCCGAGCCATCGAGCAGTGCGATGCCGGCCCGGCGCCCGGGTGAAGGCTCGGTGGGATCGCTGGGGTAGTCCACGACCCACTCCCGGTCCCCCTCCTCGGCGACGACGACCACCTGGCTCGGACGGTGGCGCTGGGCGAGCAGGTGGGCCTCGCGGACGGCCGGTTCGCGCCGGGCATGGCGGCTTGTGACCCCATCGCCGCCCTGCCGCTGGACGGTCCATCCCTTGGGGTGAGGGGCAACCTCCCAGGCCGAGAGGGCCTGGCTCTGCGTCGACGCGGGATCCGGGGAACGAACGCTTCTGACAGTCATCACGCTGCCAGGGGTCCGGTCCCCGTTTCAAGCCTCTCGCACACCGGTCGAAGCGATGTGACCGGCGGCTCACGCTTGTGAGGTTCAGGGCACGCTCGTGGGCAAGCTGACGGCCTGGCTGGGGTTGCCAGCGGGGTCCACCCAGGCGCCGGC
>CAZBKU010000038.1:3693-16579 GCA_964492585.1 uncultured Thermoplasmatales archaeon
TAGGGACCGCTTGGAAGCCCGCCCTTGTCCAGGTGGAACCAGCCATGCTCGCTGTAGGTCAGGGTGACGTCCACCGACGACCCGCCCCCCTCGGGGACAAGCTCGCCAGCCAGCTCCGTGCCGATGTCAGGGTCGGCGCTGTCGCGGAGGTTCGGCTCGAAGGTGAACCGCAGGGCCGCCCCGTTGTCCCGCACGTCGTTGACGGGGATCCCACCGGTGTCGGCGACCCCGAAAGCCTGGCTGGTGGTCTGGTAGGTCCGATCGGCGCCGGCCGGATCGAAGAACGTGCTTCTTGCCGGGTCGGGCTGGTCGGAGCGGTAGGTGCCCTCGATCGCGAACCGGTAGGTGGTGTCCAGGGGCTGGTCCCAGGGGACCTCCCAACTGGCCGTCCAGGTCCACTCGCGTAGCGGGTTGGCCTGGTCGGGGTCCTCGACGATCGACGCGTCTTCCATGCGGACGACGATCTCGTGGCCGCTGCTGTCGGCGACGGTCGTCCACACCCCGTCGCGTTCCTGTTGGAGCTCGACCAGGGGCAGGTCGACGGCGTTGGAGCCACCGACCCAGGTGACCTGGGCGGTCTCGAACCGGTCGACGTCGGTGGGTTGAGCCTGGAGGGTCCCGACGTCGCCTTGGTTGGCGGGGATCGCGGCGCGGTAGCCGCGCACGGCCTGTTCGCCGGCGACCATCGCACCGTACTGGGCGTCCAGGATCGCATCGTCGGCCGCTCGGGTCGGCGAGACATCGGTGGTCGCCTGGGGACCGCCGGCCAGCTGGCCGGCCATCTCGACCAGCGTGCCGACCACGTGCTCGGCGCCGTCGGGCCCGTAGGGCATCATGGACTCGCGGTAGTGGTTGCGGTTCTCGTACTCCCACTTGGTGACGTAGTACCCTGTCCAGTCGCTGGTCACGCCGAACATCAACGGGATCCGGAAGCCGTCCGCGCCGGCCAGCTCGTCGGTGTCGAAGTTCTGCTCGATCCGATCGTGGACCCAGCCGGGTTCGCCGTCCCAGTGGTACCCTTGGTAGACGTCACCGGTCTCGATGTTCACCCGGCTCTTGAAGTTGAGGGCCAGATCGGTGATCGGCTCGCCCGGGAACCCGGCGATGAGCACGTCCCCCAGGCGCAGGCTGACCAGCCACGCCGAGGCGGTCTCCTGGGCGCTCCGGGTGCTGGGCACCTTGATGCCCCAGCCTCCCTGCTCGGTGATGTAAGAGTTGTCCGGACCCCAGGGCTTGTCCTGGGGCGGTGGCAGCTCCAGGCGGACCATGCCGATGGGCAGCTCCCGGGTGGGCTCCATGAGCGTGACGTCCTCGCGCTCCTGGGCAGGGGTGTCGACGACGTGGTAGAGGCTGAGGATCTCGGGCATCATGCGGCTGACCATGTCCTCGGTCCTGGCGAAGGTCTCGCGCCACCAGTCCTTCTTGCCGTCCTGGGAGGCGCTGGCCGGTTCCACATCGCCCAGGGCGCCGACGAACCATCCGGCGATGAACCCCTGGGCGTCGGTGGTGGCCCCGACGTGATCCTCGAGGCCTCGCTCGACCATGCCGGCGTAGTCCGAGCTGGTCAGGCCATGGGGCCCGTCCAGGCTCTCGGGGTGCATGGCCAGGGAGAGGATCGCGCCGATCGGTGTGCCGTCGGGCTCGTCGAAGCGGATGATCGCCATGGAGGGGTCGACGTGTTCCCTGGGGAACCCGGCCTTGACGCAACCCCCGGTCTGGGGGTTGGTCAGGGTCTGGTGGGTCTGGTCGATGGCCAGGGCTCGCTGGGGACCTGTGCCGTTGGCCATGGTGGTGGCGCACGACGGCCCGATGACGTTGCGTTGGACCTCGTCGTAGCTGGTCTCGGCCGCCGAGATGGTGGCCGGTCGGAGATCGCCGGCGGCCTGCTCGATCGACGCGGCGATCTGCCGGGTCATGTAGCTCCACTGCCGCAGGTCGAAGCAGTCGCTGAACAGGCACAGGCCCCAGCTGGGCGACATGCCGTACGGGTGGCTGTGGTCGTGGTTTCCCTGGAGGAAGAGGTGCTGGCGGTCGACGCCGGTGCTGTCGACGACCAGGTCGGCCACACGCTTGTGGATGCTGTGCTGCATCAGGTAGAGGTCGGTCTTCACGATGGCGAAGCGCTCCCCGTCGGCGCGCTCGATCACGAAGGCCTTGGCCATGGGATGGTCGTGCCAGCCGTCGCCCGGCTCAGCCGCCGTGGCGTACGGGTAGGGACCCTCGTCCAGGCTGGTGCCGGCGTCGGTGCCGACCTGGCCGGGCTTGGCGCCGGCCCGGAAGGCCGTGGTGGCCTCACCGACCCCGACCCGGAGCTCGCCGGGGGCCTGGCGGTCGGTCAGCAGATCGTCGAGCTGGGCGCGGAGCTTGTCGTAGGGTTGCCCCGCGTCGGTCACGGGACCCGTCTGGGCTGCCAAGGCAGGCAGGCCAGCGGTGGTACCAAGCGTGACCAGCAGGGCGATGAAGAGCGTTGACGAGCGGTGCATGGGATCGCCTCCGGAAGGCCATGCCTCGGTGAGCCTCCCGGGGACGCATCGGCCGGCCAGGAGATAAAGATGGGGCCTGCCCCAAGGGGGAACCACGGTCGGGGTCCGGGCAGGCATCCGCCCGGCTCAGGGCCTTCGGAGCACGACCAGGGTGCGACCCAGGCCGATGACAGCCCCGGCCTCCAAGGCCCGGGCTTGGCCGCGTTCCACCAGCGCGAAGTCGACGGTGGTCCCGTTGCGGCTGTAGAGATCGGCGACCTCGAAGGTGCCGTCGTCCCGTCGACGGACCTCGGCGTGCCGGGTGCTGACGTAGGGATCGTAGTCCAGGCAGACATCAGCTGCCGGGTCGCGGCCCAGGAGCCACGGACCTTCACCGGCCAAGGCGGTGGCTTGACCGATCCGCTGCCCGTGGACGATCAGCAGGCGGCTGACCGGTGGGCCGTCGTCGGCCTGCTCCGGTGGGTCCAGGGGCTCGGTGACAGCCCGCTTGTCGGCCGGTTCCTCCAGCACAGGTTCCAGATGACCCAGGCGGCCGAAGTTCTCCTGGATGGCGAAAAGCCGCTGGGGGGCGACGACGTAGTCGGTGACCGAGCCGGTCTCCCGCTCGCCCCGGCGCCGTTCCAGGACGCCGATGTCGACGAGCTTGTCGACGTGGGCCTGGGCGCTCTGCCGGGCGATGCCCAGCTCCGAGGCGATCTCCTGGATGTAGTGCGGTGTGACCAGGTACTGTAGCAGCTGCAGGCGGCGCTGGTTGCCTAGGATCTTGAGGTTCTGGGCCATGCTGGCCAGATCCTCGTCGGTGAGGTCTGCCTGTTGGACCGTGCCGATAGGGCCGGGGGCCATCGGGCTGGCCACGGGGCTACAGGCCCAAGAAGCCGTGGGTCCAAGGTGTCGCTCATGGTGCCACGGGGACGGCCTGCCGGGTGCTGAGGGCGGCCTGCAGGTCCTCTGCCCGTTGGAACCGGTCCTCTGGGTCCTTGGCCAGGGCCTTCTTGAGCACCGGTACCAGCCGGCCCGCCTCGGCGGGGAGACGGTCCAGGCGAGGGGGCTCGTCCAGGATAGCTTGGCGGACCTGGAAGTCGTCACGACCGGCGGTGGGCAGGTAGGCCCGGCCGGTGAGGAGCTCGTAGAGGACGATGCCCATGGCGTAGGTGTCGGTGGCCGGTGTGGCCGGTTGGCCCCGGACCTGCTCGGGGCTCATGTAGAGCAGCGTGCCGGCGGGTCCGGCGGTCATGGCCGTCACGCCTGGCCCCTGGGACAAGGCGATCCCCAGGTCGGCGACGAGCACCTGGCCCTGGTCGCCGAGGAGCAGGTTCTCGGGCTTGACGTCCCGGTGGATGATCCCGGCGTCGTGGAGGGCCCCCAGGCCGTCGAGGGCCTCGTCGACCCGGCCGATGGCGTCGTGGACACCCAGCCGACCCCGGCGGCGAAGCAGGTCCCTGAGGCTGCCGCCCGGCGCGTAGGCCATCACAAGCGCGGTCTCGTGGGGCAGCTCGAGGACGTCCCGGAGCTCGATGACGTGGTCATGTTCCACGCCGGCCAAGAGCTGGGCCTCCCGCTGGAGGAGGCTTGCCGTCCGGCCGGTCAACCCGCCGACGACCTTGATCGCCACCTCGTCGTCGAGCGTCTCGTCGTAGGCTCGGTAGGTGCAACCGTGGGCCCCCTGGCCGATCGCACGGTCGATCCGGTAGTGGCCGGCCACCAGGGCCCCGGGTCGGACCCGCTCGCCGACCGAGGCCGCGGTCCCCTGGCCTGTGAGCGCTAGACGTGCCAGCAGGGCGTCGTGCTGGTCCTGGTCGATCCCGAGGCTCTCGCGTAGGTCCCTGAGGATGCCCTCTTCGCTGGGGTCCTGGTGGCCGTCGGCCAGGAACCGCTCCAGGGCGGCCTGGTAGACCTCGAGCTTGCGTTGGCGCAGGTAACCGGCGTCCTGGCTGGCAGCCGGGAACAGCCGCTGGGCGATCCGGTCGCGTTGGCTGGTGACAAGGCCGGCGCCGACCACGCCGATGGCGACCGGCAGACCGGCGGCCAAGGGGCCCTGGTCCCCCAGCGCGGAGACCAAGCCGATGACCGCTCCCAGGGCCGCCAGGGAGGCGGCGATCCCGGGGCCGGCGATGCGTTTGAGGCGTAGGTCCAGGTCGAAGAGCTGGTAGCGGGCGATGGCGTGGACGAGCACGGCGACGCTCAGGATCCGCCAGAGGCCCCACGACCGGAAGCTGGTGCTCAGGGGGCCGATCGTCTCGGTGAGCAGGGCCACGGCGGCTGGGATCAGGAAGGCCGCGATCAGGCCCCGATCGCGGTCCTCGTGCTCGGGAGGGGACACGATCAGAGCGGTGACCAAGCCACCCAGGATGACGGCCCCGGCCACGAAGGTCCCCTGCGCGAGCAGGGCGAAGGCGGGCTCCTGGACCCCAGGGTGACCGAACACGAAGGTGGAGATGTTGGTGACCGTCTCGTAACTGGTGTAGAGGGCCAAGGCCAGCACGATCCCCCTGTAGCGGTGGCGCTGGGAGCCCAACCGTGCAGACCGGTACCGCCGGTAGGCCAGCAACAGGACCAGGTAGAAGGTCGCGAAGAAGGGGATCGAGACCAGCGGGAAGGCCAGCGAGCCCAGCTGGACCGGGCCCAGGCCACCATCTTGGCTGGCCACCGACTCGAGCAGGAGCTCGGGTCTAACCAGCAGGACACCTGCGGTGATCACAGCCAACGTGCCAAGGCCCCACGGGAGCACCCGGGCCCATCGAGCCGGGGAGATCGAGACGGCGAACTGGCCAAGGAACAGCGTGGCCACCGGCGTGATGGCCAGGGTGACCAGGAAGCTGGTCCGGAACACCGCTGCGCTGTCGAGGACGAGGCCGAGGTTGGCGGTGACCACCTGGCTGCCCCACAGGACGGCGAAGAGACCGAAGAAGACCTGATCCGACCGCCGGGGCGTCAACGCGAGGAGCCAAGCGCCCAGGAGCACCAGCGGGATCCCTGAGAGCAGGGCCAGCGTGGAGTCCAGGGGTAGCGCCATCGGTTCGACAGTCCCCAGGCCCCTGATGAGGCTATCCCGTGGTGACCAGCAGGTCCATGTCGGTCAGGCAAAACGGTGAGCAGTGGCCGCTCCGGGGCGTCACGAGGCCAGGCTTGTCCCCGTTGACACCGGTGGAGAGGCCGTCGAAGTGGACCTGAAGGCTGTAGATCCCGGTCTCGGTCACGTCCACCTCGAAGGTGGCTGGCTCCTGGCCGTCGGTGGTGGCCTCGGCCAGGTTGGCGGGACACGCCCCGTCCTCGGTGGCCCAGAAGACGACGGTGAGGGCCGCCGTGGCGTTCAGGCCGGCCTGACCGTGCCCCCCAGGTCGGACCTCGACCGACAGGCGTTCACCGGCGTCGGCGGGGATCGACCAGAAGTCGTCGTGGTCGAGCACGGGGAAGAGCTGGCCCTCCTGACGCTGGTCGCGCGGGACCTCCGGGAACGGCTCGCCGCAGACGTCGCTGGCGTCCTGCCCGGACCCGCCGTCGTTCTGTGGATAGACGTCGCCGATCGCTCCATCGATCACCGCTTGGCTCGTGCCGGCCGCTGCTACCAAGAGCAGCACCAGCCATAGGTAAGATGCCCTCATCGCCTCTCTACCTCCCGCCTAAACAACCGTGTAACCCGTTTTATGCTTTCGTGTGCCGCGGGCCGGGGACAGCGGTCACTTGACCAACAGGGTGCAGCCCAGGCGTCGGGACCAGCCCTGCCGGTCGCCGGCCTCGAGGAGGGCTTGTTGTTCGGCCAGAACCCGCGTGGTCTCGCTCTCCAGGTCCAGCAGGGCATGGAGGACCCGGGCCTCCGGCGTGGAAGGGGCCAGCCCGGGGGCATGCCGCCGTCGGGGCCGGGCCAGGATCATGTGTCGCAGCTGGCAGAGACGATCCAGGTCCAGACCCTCGATCTCGTCGGCGGCTCTCTGGAGGAACTCGTCGCTGAGCGCACCGAGACCGACCAGATGTCCGCGGCGTGTCTGCCGAATCGCACCATCCCACCGCAAGGCTTCAACCTGCCCGACCTCGGCCAGGAGCACGCCGGCCAAGAGGAGATCCCGATCCAGGGCCGGGGAGACCTGGCAGAGGGGGTCGACCAATTGGACCAGGCCGTGGGCCCGCTGGACCAAGCCCCCGAGGCACGCGTGGCGATCACGGGTCCCGCCGGGGGCCTGGAGCAACGCCTCCTGGCGGTCCTCATCCCCCCAGAGGGCTAGGGTGAGGGCTTCGAGGGTGGGGTCCTGGATGCTGCGGGCCGCCGAGATCAGTTGCCGGGCCCGGGCCCGGGTGTCCCCGGGGGCGCTGGGGACGAAGGCGGTGGGTTCGATCAGCTCGGGCGCCACCGGCTCCGGGGGCTGGTCGAGGCTGAGCTCGAGCTGATCGCGGTACTCGTTGACCCGGGCACGGATCCGGAGCACGTCGCCGGAGGACAGGGCCTCGTACTGCTGACGGACGGCGGCCTCGTCGGGGCCTTGCCAGACCTTGGCCGGCAGCTCTCCGGTGGCGTTGCCAAGGACCAGCGTGTAGTAGTGACCCCCCTGGTAGCGGGCCATCCCACGCTTGCGTCGGACGGCCAGGCGGCCCTGGAGGTGCTGGCCGGGCATCAGGTCGCTGAGGTCGAGCACGCCCTGGAGCCGTCGACGACCGGTTTAGCCCTTCTCCGGCACCGGCGACCGGTCTGGTTGTGGCCTGCGGTCAGCTCGGGCCAAGGTTGGTCCCCTCCACGGTCGAAGCTGCTGACACGCGTAGAAGGCCGAGGACGATCAGGACCTACGTCGCATCGCCAAGCCCCGACGGCTCGAGGATCAAGAAGCTATGGAGGTCAGGTCACGTCGTTGAAGCAGAGGCAAGAGGAGAAGAGCGCCGGCCCCGAGGGGGCCCGGTCCTCGGGACCGGCGTTCGGTAGGTTGGAGCGGGACCTGCCTCTATGGCACCGCTCCGAGATAGACCTTCGCACGGATCGGCGGGTGGTCAGGCGTTGCGCTCGATCCCGAAGGCGATCTTGAGGTCGACCTTGAACGAGGTGATCTCCCCCTCGTCGCACTTGACGCTTATGTTGGCGACCTCGGCGCCGGTGATGCCGCGGGTGGTCTCCTTGGCGTCTTCCAGGGCGTTGCGGACAGCTTGCTCGAAGCTCTCGGGGGACGAGCCGACGAGCTCAATGACCTTGGCGGTCCGGTTGGGATGGCCGCTGCCGTCGGTCCCTCGTCCCTCGGTCTGCGTCGCTTGTGCCATGTGGTTCACCACGGTCCCGACGTGATCGGACCGTGATAGGTGTTAGCACGGCGTGTGGAAGTATCCAGGATCCCACCGTTGGCCTGTCACGCCGCTTCCGGTTCGGCGTACCAGTCGTGCATGGCATGGTCCCGGTGCCCGGGTTCGCCGGCGGCCTGGCGGAACCCCTTGGCCAGCCCCCCGCCGGCCAGACCGAGATCCTCGAGGTCCAGCTGGTCCTTCCAGACCTGTTTGCAGTCGCAGTCGACCCGGTCGAAGACGCTGATGTCGCCGGTGAGCTTGTGGGCGTCGATGGCGCGGAGCACGTCCTCGTCGCACTGGCCGCAGTTGTGGGCTCCTCGGGCTTGACCACCGGCGACGACGTCGGACTTGAAGTGGCAATCCAGGTGCTCGTCGGCCTGCTTGAGGACCTCGACGACGCTCCAGAGCCACGGGGGGCTGTACTGGCCGGCCTTCCAGACCCGCTCGGTGAGCGTGTTCTTGTGGATGCTGGTCGGGTTGAAGCTGACCGCTTCGAGGGCCGGGAAGCCGGCCACGCGCTTGGCGGTGAGCACGGCCTCGTCGATGGCCTCCTTCTCGGTCAGGAACGTGGGCTTGACCATGACGTAGCACTTGAGCAGGGTGTCGTGGTCGTCGGCGACACGGCAGGCGTTCTCGAAGTCCTCGAGAGTGAACTCGTTGTTGACCGAGTACTCGAGGACCTCTGGGCTGGAGGCCTCCATGCCCACGCCCAGGGCGAACTGGCACCCGTCGGGCAACCGGTCGCGCAGATCAGCCAGGCGCTCGTCGGTGACGTGGTGGGCCTGGGCCTCGGACTGGAAGCGGACCACGCCGCCGGGGACGAGCTCGAGGATGCGCTGCTGGGCCTCCTCGGCGACCTCGGTCTCGTCCAGGAAAGAGCCGCTGGTGTAGAGTTTGACGACCGTGTGATCGTCGAACCGCTCCAGGGCGTGCTCGAACTGGGTGACCAGGTGGTCGGGTGTGATCTTCTTGACGAAGCTGTCGTTGACGTACCCGCAGAAGCTGCAGCCGCCCTTGATGGCCCAGGTGCAGCCCCGGGTGCGCAGGATGACGGTGAGGGCCTTGTGGTCGGTGCCGTCGATGACCTCGGTCTCGGTCCAGACCCGGCTGGGCCTGTCGGGGTCGTCGTCCCGCTGACGCAGCTTGCGGCTGTCGCGGACGGCTTGGCTGAGCGCTTCAAGCATGGTGACGCACCTCGACGCAGGGGCCGCTGGTCATGTCGGCCATCTCGGGGCCGGGTGCCACGGCGCGACCGGTGCCGCGGTAGTCGCCATCGTGGACGAGGGCCACTTCGTCTTCGACCCGGATCCCTGAGGCGGCCCCTTTGACGCCGGGGGCGAAGACGGTGCCCTTGGGATGGAAGTCGTCGATCTCCACGTCGTAGGCCTCGGTGGCCTCGTGGAGGCGTCGGCCGCCCTCGGTGGTCAGGGTCAGGTTGCCTCGCTCGGGGCGGAGCATGGCGACCTGCTCGTTGGCCTGGGTGAGGATTCGAAGGTAGGGGTAGCGGCCCTTGATCTCGGTCCCCTCCAGCAGGACGTCGCCGACGCCTGGCCCGAACTGCCAGTCCGCACGGCTTCGCATGTGCTCGACGAACAGGTCCTGGCGGGCCTTGGCGTCCAGGCCGGCGGTGGCCTCGGCGACCCGGTCGGCCAGGTCGGCCAGGCGCTTGCCGTCGGTGACGTGGGCATCGGCGGGTCCGGTGACCACGGGATCGTCGAACAGGTCCTCGACCAGCTCGACCTCCTCGGGAGGCAGGTGGAGGATGACCTGGTCGTAGGCGCCGGTGTCGACAAGGGCCTGGAAGGCTCGCCGGACGGCGTCGGTCTCCTCGGGGAACCAGGTGCCGGTCACCGGGATGTCGTAGTGCTGGGCCGGGTACTGGTGCTCGAGCTCCTCGGGCACGGCCCCGATGGGGCTTGTCAGGGTGACCACGTGGGTGCGGCCCATGCCGTGCTTGTTGACCGGAGGCCGGAGGCGCTGGTGGGTCGGGCTGTTCTCGTAGGGCTTGGTGGCCGAGCAGGGCAGCACGACGAGGACCTTGGCCGGCCGCGGCGGGGTGTAGCGCTCGGCCAAGCGGTCGATCCAGCGGGTGATTTCCGGCCGGCCCAGGGCCTCGCGGCTGGTGATCGGCATGTCACGTTGGCGGAGGATGGGTGCTCGGGTCTCGAAGAAGCCGGCGTGCTCGTCGTCCAGGCGGCGCAGGACGGCCAGGTGCTCCGGGCTCGTGTGGGCTCGGGCCTCGACGAGCTCACGCAGGGTCCCTGTCCGGATGGCCTGGCGGACACGACGGGCCTCGGCCTCGGCGACCCAGCGGTTGTGGGCGACCAGGAGCCGCCGTCGCCAGCCCTTGGCCTCGGCCTCCTGGCAGGCCTGGCAGGGGCACAAGACTGCGGTGACCTCCTCGAGGGGCAGGCCGCCCTCGGGGGTCAAGAAGGCCCCTTGGAGGCCCTCCATGAGGGGGACCAGGCCGTCGAAGATGTCGACGCCGGCGTAGGCGGCCAGGGCCATCTGGTCGGGGCGACCAAGGCCGGGCAGGTAGAGGACGGCGTTGGGACCGGCCGTGTCCCGGGCGGTGGTCAGGTAGCCGGGCAGGCGCCAGGGGTCGTCGGTGATGAACCGGGCACCGACCAGCACGGCCAGGCCGTCGTGACCGGCCAGGGCCTCGGGCCGGTTGGCGATCTGGAACCCGCCGGCCGGGCTGGTCAGGTCGTCGGCGGCCTCCTGGAGGCTGGACCCGGCGGCCCCTGGGTAGATCAAGCCCTTGGGGAGCACGCCCTCGCCGTCCCGGGGCTTTCCGGGTGTGAAGATGGTGCCCTGGACGACCAGGCTTGGCAGGGTCGGGTGCTGCTGGCGGGCCAGGACCAGGCCGGCTTCCTCGGGGGCCGGGTAGCGGTCGGTGTGGACGTGGGCCACGGTGGGCAGCTGGACCTGGCCCTGGTCGGTCTCCCAGGTGGCCAGGCGGGCAGCGGCGTCTCGGGCCTCGACGTCTAGCATCACCCTCCGGGAGCGGGTCCCCCTTTATATCCGTTAGGGGGAGAGGGTGCTTGACGGGTCAGGGCCGCAGGGTACGGTTGTCCGCGACGACCCATAAGGTGGCCCCGGTCGGTCCATCGAACACGGCCGAGTAGGGAGCATCAGCCCAGGGGCGGACGGGGGTGGGATCCTCGTGGTACGAGACGATGGTGTACCCGCTTGTCCGTAGTGAGCGGGTCGAATGGTCCCAACCGTGCCCCGGAAGCGTCGCCCACATGCCGTAGCCGACATCTTCATCGACCGGTCGATCGGTCCGCTCTCTGGCGAGCTCAATCGCAGGCGCAATCTCTGCCTGGTTCTGGGAAAGGGATGCCGATGTCGGGGGCGACGAGACCTGCCCCTCAGATGTAGAGCGAACCTCGAAGACCTCACCGGGCTCACCCGGGATCTGCTGGCCGGCGACCGTCCGGCGGTGCAAGATCACCTCGATCGAGACCACTTTCCCTGTCGCGTCCATCCCTGTGACCCGGCGGCTCGAATCCTCCCGTTCGTAGGCAGCCGGCCCGATGAACAACCCGATCCGGCTCCCGGTACCTTCCTCATAGTCCGTGGAAACCACGAGGGGGTCGGTCCCGTTCTCGAACAAATCCTTGTAGGACCGGTTCAGCTCCATGGCGACCTCGTGGGCCCGGGGGACAGGGAGCCGGTCCTCGGGATCGTCGGTGTCGACCACGAAGGGGGCGTCCCACATTTGCAAGGGTAGGGGATCACCCGGTCCATCCCAGACGCTAAGCTGAGGGTCCACGGGTATCGGATCCCCTCCAGGCTCGTGAACATCCAGCTGCCAGGTCGTCCCATCGACCGATGTGAACGCGTAGGGGAGCGCCAGGCCATCGCAGAGCGTGATCGGGCCTTGCAGCGGTGTGAGTCGTTCTAGCGGCCGAAGATGTGGACTGGGCGTCGTGGCCACCGTCAGGTTCCCGCATGCCATATCACCTGCCGACCAGGGGTCGGTGAGGTAGTCGAAGCTTGCTTGGCTCGAGGTGATGGGATGGATCTCGACCGTCACCTTCCCATCGAGAGCGACCTCCTCCCCCCAGAACGGACCCGAACCGAACCCGGCGGGGATGCCACCCGAGGCGAACAGCACCATACCTCGCTCGTCAAGGCAGGCCTGATCCCAGTCGACCTGGTAGGCTGGTACGCCGCACCGGGCGAACGCTTGGACGACCAACCCCTCGGCACGATCCGCTGCGGAGGAGACCGTGTAGGAGACGTCGGCACCTGCGGGGGACCAGGTCATCTCAAGACCTAGGGTGCGGTGGTCCCGATCCAAGCCATCCGATCGGGGCCCCTGGGACCCGATGGCGACCTTGAGGACGCCGCCATCAGGGTTGAGGTAGCGATAGACCTCCCCCTCTCGGGGCTCCGGCACCACGATGCTCGACGGTGATCCGCCAGAGCTCTCTCCCAGGACCCCCAGGTAGGGCCCGAGCAGAAGGGCGGCAGCCAGCAGGCCCGGGAACAGGATTCGCCGTGCCCGAGTCCATGGGGCCTTCATCGTACACGCAGGATCGGTGCGTCGGTCCATAAAGCATGCAACCCCCAGATCTGGACCCGATCCAGCCAAAGCTCCCCAACCTTCTCCCCATACTCCTCCGAGGTTCCCGGCTCAACGAGGTACGCGACGCAACCCTGTGGGTCAGCTTCGTCGCACCAACCCGTGCTCTCCTCGAACTG
This sequence comes from uncultured Thermoplasmatales archaeon, assembly GCA_964492585.1. Taxonomy (GTDB): domain Archaea; phylum Thermoplasmatota; class SW-10-69-26; order SW-10-69-26; family SW-10-69-26; genus CAYXGD01. The sequence continues at coordinate 16,149 of CAZBKU010000038.1, forward strand.
GGCTGGACCGATCGTCCCTTCGTAGGTGGGCTCGCCATTGATCTGGGCTAACACCAAGCGCTGGCTGACATAGGTTGGACCGACGTCCACCCTGAGCACGGCCTCCCCGATGTCCACGGTCGCCAACACCGGGCTGTCCTCATCTGCAATCAGCCCTGGGACGATGAGATCACCCAGCTTCTGACCCTCGACGAAGACCACACACGCGGGCTCGCTCCCACAGGGCCCGTGGCTGGCCGCCGCCGGTGTAGAAAGGATAACCGGTGAGGCGATCAACGCGGCGGCGAGGAGTCCCAACACCGCCTTCCGCCGATCAGCAAACATCGGGAGACACCATCGCGCATAGTCCGTCGACCTGTACGTCGATCTCATCGGACATCCAGGCTTGAGTCTCCGCGCAGCCGGCTTCCTGCGACTCGAACGCGTGGATG
>CAZBKU010000039.1:0-5246 GCA_964492585.1 uncultured Thermoplasmatales archaeon
GGAGGATCTCGACCTGACCGTCGGGGTCCTGGAGGGCCAGGTCAACGCCGCCGGCAACGCGATCCTGTGCAACGACAACGGTGCCGTCGTCGACCCCCGGTGCCCCGAGGAGCTGTTGGGGGTCATCGAGGACACCCTGGACGTCGAGGTCGAGTACGGGACCGTGGGCAACGTGCGCACCCCCGCTGCGGCAGCGCTGGCGACGAACAAAGGTGTGCTTGTCCACCCGAAGGCCACCGAAGCCGAGATCGCGACGCTGGAAGACATCCTTGACGTGCCAAGCATGCCCGGGACGGTCAACCACGGCTCTCCCTACGTGGGCTCGGGTGTGGCGGCCAACAGCCTGGGCGCGCTGATCGGTACGGCGACCACCGGCCCGGAGCTCAACCGGCTTGAGGATGCCCTAGGCTACCTCGACTGAGCGATCGGACACCGCGCCGGACACAAGGCCCGGCACGGGTCCCTGGGTCACTGATCGCCGCTTCCGAAAAGGCCCTTGATCCGCTGCTTGATGGAGTCGGCCTTGGGGATCACGCGCTTGTCGCGGATCTCCTGTACCCGGACGCGCACCTCGGTCATCTCCTCGGTGGCTCGATCCTGGGCCTCCGAGAGCTTCTCCTTGAAGATTGGGATGCCCTCGTAGACCGAGTCCTCGAGGCGGACCATGGCCGTGTCGGCCTTCTCCCGGAGCACGATGACGTTGCCGCGCACGTTGTCCAGGACCTTGTCGACCTCGTCCTTGGCGCGGATCGGTAGGATCCGAGCCTCGGCCAGGACGTCCTGCTCGACCTTCACCCGGGCCTCCGAGATGCCCTCCTGGAGGACCACACGGGCGTCCTCAAGCTCGCGTTTGGCCTGCCCGGCCAGCTGCTCGGCGGTCTGCCGAGCCTGGTCGGCCGTGGCCTTGGCGTGGTCGGCCGCTGCCATGGTCCCGGCCTTCCGCCGCCAGGCCTTGAGCTTGTCCTGGGGGATCCCGGTGGCCTCGTTGAGCTCGGCCGCGTCCCGTCGGGAGAGGTCCTTGAGCGAGCGGACGTCTGCCTCGACCAACTTCTCGAGGTTGGCCGGGCCGACACCCTCCAGATCCTTGAGACGGACGAGCGCCTTGGCCTGCTGCTGGAAGTCGTTGAGCAGGCTGGCCGAGATCCCGACCTTTTCGGAGAGGTCCTCGATCCCGGCGTCGGAAAGACCGTCGATGGTCTCCACACCGGCGGATTCCAGTTTCTCCCGGCGTGCCGGGCCCAGGCCCTTGATGACGGTCAGGTCCATGGGCTGGGATTCGAGGCCTATGATAAGGCTTTTTGTGAGCTCCGTCGAAAGAACCGCGGAGCTAGGCCTCGACCACACCCCGAAGACGGGCGCCGGACAGGCCGAAACGCTTAACCTGGACCTCCCTATCCGTCGGCCTGCGTTCCGCCGAGGTAGCCTAGCCCGGCCATGGGCACGACCGCGGTGCGTTCGTGCTCGCGCGGGACCGGTGTCCCGCGCAGGCAAGCCTTGACCGGGCCAGCCTACCTTGGACACACTCGCCGAGGTAGCCTAGCCCGGCCATAGGCACGACCGCGGTGCGTTCGTGCTCGCGCGGGACCTTTCGGCCCCGCGCAGGCAAGCCTTGACCGGGCCAGCCTACCTTGGACACATTCGCCGAGGTAGCCTAGCCCGGCCAAGGCGCCGGTCTCGAAAACCGGTGGGCTTCGCCCACAGGAGTTCAAATCTCCTCCTCGGCGTCACCTTCTTTGTAGAGCCATCGTTGCCGCGAGGGCCTCGCAAAGAACCTCACGCGGGCATCAAGAAACTCGGCCCTCGCGCGACGCATGGCTCGGGTGCCGGCCGAGCGACCGGGTCGGCCGGCACGCCCTTCCATCCTCACCAGGATGCCGACGCCGCACCGTGCCCGGCTCACAAGGTCGCACGTTCTCTCCGGCAAGCTTCGATAGCCGGTTGGTTGACACGATTCGAATCCCCTGCGAGAACGTTGAACCGGCTTCGGGTCTGACTGGCTCCCATGCGATGGTCCCTTCCCCGGGGGATCGGTCTCACCTTGGTCCTGTCGCTCATCGTCGTCGGGCTTCCCTACCTGACGGTGGAGGCCCAAGAGGAGCAAGGTCCCACGGTCACGATCGAGAACCCCGATGATGACGCCACCGTGAACGGCTCCATCCAGGTCAGCGGCACAGCCTCTGATACGAGCGACAGCGTCGAGACGGTCGAGGTCAAGATCGATGACGGCGCGTGGAACGCGACAAGCGGGACCAGCTCCTGGAGCTACGAGTGGGACACGACCACGGTCAGCGACGGCGAGCACACGATCACGGCCCGGGCGACCAACACGTCGGGCAGCAACTCCAGGGACACCCATACTGTCACGGTGGACAACACCGACGAGCCGCCGACGGTGACCATCGACAGCCCCGATGAGGGGGCGACCGTGAGCGGTAGCGTCGACGTCGCCGGGACCGCCTCGGATCCTGACGGCGAGGTGCAGACGGTGGAGGTCCGGATCGATGGCGGGGCGTGGAACGCGACAAGCGGGACCAGCTCCTGGAGCTACACGTGGGACACGACCACGGGCGTCTCCGATGGCGAGCACACGGTCGAGGCCCGGTCCTACGATGGGGAGAGCCATTCGTCGGTGGCCAGCCGCACCGTGACCGTCGACAACGGTGGGTCCGACGGCTCGACCGACCAAGCCCCGACGATCACCATCGACAAGCCCCAGGATGGGGCCACCGTCAAGGACTCGGTCGTCGTCGAGGGCACCGCCTCGGACCCCGAAGGCGACCTCCAGACCGTCGAGGTCAGCATCGATGGCGGCACCTGGCAGACCGCCAGCGGCACCAGCTCGTGGACCTACACCTGGGACACGACCGACGAGGCCGAGGGTCAGCACACCATCGAGGCTCGCTCCTACGATGGTGGCAACCACTCCCAGGTGGACAAGCACGTCGTGACCGTCGACAACGAGGGTAGCAGCTCGACCACGAACGCGGCACCGAACATCCAGATCGACCAGCCGGGTGCCGGAGCTACGGTCTCGGGCACCATCGACATCCGAGGCAGCGCCTCGGACCCCGACGGCTCGGTCTCCTTCGTCCTCGTCCGCATCGACGACAGCGACTGGCGGGAAGCCAGCGGCACGACGGTCTGGGAACAGAGCTGGGAGACGACCCCGTTGGCCAACGGAGAGCACGTCATCTACGCCAAGGCCTACGATGATGACGGCCGGATCGGCATCGCCAGCCGGACGATCACCGTCGACAACGTCCCGGACGACACGAACCAAACCAACCAGACCGACGCCAACGCGACCGGGAACGACACCACCGACCGGCCCCCAGAGGTCACCTTCCAGGAGCCAAGCCCCGGCGCCGAGGTCGAAGGCCAGGTCACCCTCAAAGGCCAGGCCACCGAGCCCGACGCCGGGGATCAGATCACCGTGGTCCAGGTCCGCGTCGACGACCGCCGGTGGAACAACGCCTCTGGCACCGGGTCATGGGCCTACATCTGGGATGCAAGCACCGTCGAGCCCGGCGAGCACACCTTGCAGGCCCGGGCCTCGGACGGTACGCAGTGGAGCCCCCTGGCCAACCTGACCGTCCACGTCAACGGCACCGGCGAGGCCTTGGAGGCCACCGGGCAGGCCAGCGGGAACGGTTCGGCACCCACCCTGATCCTCGAGCGCCCTGAAGAGGGGGCGTCGGTCGGCGGTGAGCTGACCCTGGCAGGCACCGTCGAGGACGGGGATGCCAACGGGACCCTGGAGGTCCACGCGCGGATCTCCGGTGGGCCCTGGGAGACCTTCGAGGTCGAGCCCGGCCAACCCTTCGAGAAGACCCTGTCCCTCGACGGGGTCGCTCCCGGCCAGCACACCGTCGACATCCGGGCCTACGACGGCGCGTCGTACTCCCAGACCGAGTCGGTCTCTATCGAGCGGTCCGGCAGCGGTGGCCAGGTCGCCGCCGGGATCTTCGTGGTGTTGCTGGCCCTGGGCGGGATCGGGTTGTGGGCCTGGTCTCGCCAAGGCAGCTCGACGTGACCGCTGCTCCAGGTAGGCGGCTCAGCGCTTGCCGGCATCCTGCAGCTGGCGGTCGCGCTCCTTCCAGAGGTACCAGCACGCAAGCGACCGGTAGGGCCGCCAGGGGTCGGCCAAGGCCTTGAACTCGCCGGGGCTGGGGCGCTGGTCCAACCCAAGCACGCGCCGGGCGCCATCGCGGACGCCCAGGTCACCGCTTGCCAGCACGTCCGGGCGGTGGAGATCGAAGATCAGCACCATCTGGGCCGTCCAGACGCCGATGCCCTTGACCTGGGTCAACGCGTCGACGACGGCCTGGTCCTCCAGCTCGTCCAACGACCGCAGGGGAAGCTCGCCGGCCAGGGCACGGTGGGCCAGATCCTGGACGTAACCCACCTTGGCTTTGGATAACCCACAGGTGCGCAGCTGATCGTCGCTGGCCTCCTGGATGGCCTCGGGGGTCACCTGGCCATCGCAGAGCTCCTCGATCCGGCCGTAGACGGTGGCTCCTGCCTTCACGGAGAGCTGCTGGTTGGCGATGGCCGAGACCAAGGCATCGAAGGGGTCACCGCCGGGGTTGACCCGTGCCGGCCCGAAGCGCTCGACAAGCGGTTCGAACACCGGAGCCTGGTCGGCCAGGGCCTTGGAGGCCCCGGGTCCGCCGAGCAGGACGCCGTCGTCCATCGCGGGCGCGTCGACCAACGGGCCTCAGCGCCCCTCTCGGACGGCGTCGAGCAGGAGCTTCTGCTCGACCCGAGCCACGGTCTCGCGGACCTGGGCCACGGCGTCGATGTTGGCCGAGACGCTGGTGATGCCCCAGCCGATCAGCTTCTTGACGAACCGTGGGTCGCTGCCGGCCTGGCCGCAGATGCTGGACTGGACGCCGCGCTCCTGGCAGGCCTCGATGACCATCTTGACCAGCTTGCCGATGGCCGGATGGAACTCGCTGAACAGCGACGACACGTTCTGGTTGTTCCGGTCGACGGCCAGGGTATACTGGGTCAGATCGTTGGTGCCGAAACTGACGAAGTCCAACCCCTCGTCCAGCAGGTCGTCGATGATCAGGGCCGCGGCCGGGATCTCGATCATGATCCCGAACTCGAGGTCCGGGTCGTCGGGGTCCAGGCCCACGCTCCGGGCGATGGCCTTGGCCTGACGGATCTCCTGGGGGCTCTGGACCAAGGGCATCATGATGCCCACGTTGGTCGAGCCTTCCTCGTGGAGGCGCTTGATGGCG
>CAZBKU010000039.1:5256-16272 GCA_964492585.1 uncultured Thermoplasmatales archaeon
CGGTCACCGCCAGGCATCTCCCGGAACTCGTCGGTCGGCGCGTCCAGGGTCCGCACCCGGACCGGACGGGGGTAGAACGCCTCGGCGACCGTGCGGATGTTCTTGACCAGGTAGTCGATGTACTCGTCCTCGCGGCTCCCCTCGAGGAACTCCATCGGGTGCTCACCCAGGCCCAGGACGATGTGCTCGATCCTGAGCAGGCCGACCCCGTCGGCGTCGGTGGCCCGTGCCCGCTCGGTGGCCTCGGGCATGCTGATGTTGACCTTGACCTCGGTGGCCGTCACCGGCTTGCCGCGTCCGGCGGCAGTGGTCGCGGGCGCCGGGGTCCCGGCCTGATCGGTCTCGCTGACCGTGATGCCCTTGGAGACGGTGCCGCGGTCACCGTGCACGGTGACCTCCAGGCCCTCCTCGAGGACCTGGGTGCCGGTCTTGGTGCCGACGACCGACGGGATCCCCAGCTCACGGCTGACGATCGCGGCATGACACGTCATCCCGCCCTCGTCGGTCACGATGGCCGAGGCACGCTTCATGGCCGGCACCATGTCCGGGGTGGTCATCGTGGTGACCAGGACGTCACCTTCCTTGCACTTATCCAGCTCCTCGGCCGAGGTCAGGTGGACGACCGAGCCGGCGCCGGCCCCGGGTGAGGCGCCAAGCCCCTTGAGCAAGACATCGGGTTCGCCGTCCCCGTCGTCCTCCTCCTCGAGGCGGGCCACGCGTTCCTCGTCGATGGTGGTGATCGGTCGGGTCTGGAGGACGAACAGCTGGCCGTCCTCGAAGGCCCATTCGACGTCCTGGGGGGCATCGTAGTGCTTGTCCAGGGTGTTGGCCAGGCGGGTCAGCTGGGCGATCTGGTCGTCGTCGAGGACGCGCTGGTCCTGCTGGTCCTCGGGGACCTCGACCTCGCGGACGCCGGTCCCTTCCTCGCCGGGGACGACCATGGTCTTCTTGGTGGCGATCGTCTCCTCCTGGAGCTGGCCGTCGGCGTCGACGACGTAGTTGTCCGGGCTGACCTGGCCGGAGACGACACCCTCCCCCAACCCCCAGGCGGCCTCGATGATGACGGTGGGCTCGCCGGTGGTCGGGTGGCGCGTGAACAGGACCCCGCTGATATCGGCCTCGACCATGCGTTGGACGACCACGCCCATCTGGACGCCGCCGTGCTCGAAGCCCTTGTTGACCCGGTAGTAGATGGCCCGGGGCGTGTAGAGGGAGGCCCAGCATCGGCGCACGTGCTCGACGACGCTGTCGGCCCCCTCGACATGGAGGAAGGTCTCCTGCTGACCAGCGAAGCTGGCGTCCGGCAGGTCTTCGGCCGTGGCCGAGGACCTCACGGCCACGTGGGCGTCATCGTCCGGCGACATCTCCTGGTAGGCCTTGCGGACCGCTTCCTCGATCTCCTTGGGGATCTCGGCGTCCAGGATGATCTCCTGGATCTCTTGGCTGGCCTGGGTGAGCTGTTGGTTGTCCTCGACGTCAAGGTCCTCGAGCACGGCCTCGATCTTCGGTGCGAGGTCGGCGGTGTCGACGAAGACTTGGAAAGCGTCGGCTGTGACGGTGAAGGCCGGCGGGACCGGCAGACCAGCATGGGTCATCTCCCCCAGGTTGGCGCCTTTCCCACCGACGCGGTCGAGCTCTCGTCCTTGTTTCTCCTGTGCCCAGACGATGTGTGTCATGGTTGCTCACCCTTCGGAACGACACCCTCCAGCAGGGAGGCGCGCTTGGCCGAGTAGGACTCCAGGGCCTCGCGTGCGACGTCGTCGACCGTCTCCTGATCGAGGTCGAGCTCCTTGCCGAGGGTTCGGACGTAGACGTAGTTCGGGTTGCCGCCTGCCTTCTCCAGCCGTGCTGCGTAGGCCCGCACGTGACGAGAGAGGGCCATGATCCGCGCGAACCGGGCCACGACGTCGAGCGTCGGTTTGGAGTGGCCGGATTCGATGCGGGACAGGGACTCTCGCCGGACACCGAGGTGGCCGGCCAACCAGGCCTGGGTGAACCCGTAGCGATCCCGCGCCTCCCGAATCACGTCACCGGGTGCGGTGTGGAGCACAACCTTGCCAGCAAGCTCACGCGCAGCGTCTCGAGGGTCAGGTGGCATGTGACCTGTGGGTTACAAGAAAGAGGTCCTGGAAATACCTTATCGCGGGCGTCTCGGAACAAGCGGGGGAAGGACGGTTGCCCCGGGACCCAGCCGCAGCTGGCTCCCAGGGAAGATGGGGAGAGGGCCGCTACGCGGCTACTCCTCTTCTTCGTCCTCGTCCTCGGCCTCTTCCTCGTCGCCGCCTCCGAGGGAGATCTCGCCGCCGGCGTGGGGGCCGGCTTCTTCCTCCTCGCCTTCCTCCTCGTCTTCGGGGATGCCCTCGAGGATGTCCTCGTCCTCTTCCTCCTCGACGGCCTCGTCGACCTCGGCAACAACGGTGGTACCGACGGCGGTGGCCTGACGGGCAAGCTCGTCGAGGTTCTTGGGGATCTCGCCCTCGATCTCGACGCGGCAAGGGGTCGGGAGCTTCATCTTGGCCCGGCGGAAGGCTTCCTTGACATCGGGGAGGAAGCCCCAGGTGGTCCGGACGGTGAAGATCGGCTGGCCGGCTTCGACGCGGGCAGCCGTGCTGACCGGCTTGCCGAAGGATTGGCGCATGCCGCTGGAGATCCGGTCGGCACCGGCCCCGGCGGCCTGTTTGTTGTGCCGGAGAACGTGGTGGGGGTAGACCCGCACCTTGAGGTGGTAGCCTAGGGCACCGCAGTTGCGCACCAGGACCCGGTTGGCTGCGATCCGAGCGGACTCCAGGGCCGTGTGGCGGACCTGGCAACGCTCCTCAGCCAGAAGGTGGATCACCGCGGGGAAATCCTCCTGCTTGTTCCCCAGCTCGAACTGGGTGATCCTGAGGCCCGGGACACCGCCGATGTACTCTCGGCGGGTGTAGGCCTGTTGCGTGATCTTACGGTACATCCGGCCAGGCATGCGACCCATCGCTAGGCACCTGTCGGCCTGGAAGTGGACCTCGTTTAAAAAGGTTGTTCCTGGATGTACCGGGGTGACGCGGTCAACTCAGGGCCGGTATCGATCAGGCGAACTCGCCGATGAGGATGAGGACCCCGATCACGATCGCACCGATGCCCAGGAGGATGTCCAGGCTGACGACATCAAGCACCAGCAAGACGCCCAACAGGATCAGGGCGATGCCGATGGCGGGCGTGGCGCGGATACCCTCTTCCTCCATGGTAGCCATAGACCGGGGAAGCAGCGGCTGATGCTTCAGCCTTGTGCTTCGTGCCGGAGCCTGCAGAGGGCGGTTCAGTCGTCGTCGGACTGCTGCTTCTGCATCTCGGCGATGCGCTTGTTCCCGCAGTCGTTGCAGACGTAGACGGCGTGGACCTCGCCGGGGAACTTGAACTTGTTCTCGGCGGCAGGGATGACCCGCCCGCAGTCCGCGCAGATGAGCATCGGGCCAACGCATCCGGGCCGAGGGGATAAGCTTAACGTCCCGGCTCAGCGGCTCCCCGCTTCCGGACCGGTGGTCTAAGGACCTTGGACGAGCATCGCAGGTACGATGTCGGTACCCCGAGACGTCGGAACCGAGGATCCGGCCGAGGATCTTGGCCCATTGATGGGTCGGGTCCCCGAGGCGGCCCTCTACCTGGCAGCGATCCTGGCGATCGCGGTCCTGTTGGCGGTGCTCGCCTTGGGCGTCATCGCCACGTGACCCAGGTCGACCGGTGACCCGAAGCCAACAAGCTTAACTCCCCTGGGGACGGGTTCGCGCCGGTGACCGCTGGCCAGGACGCCCCGTTCCGAGAGCAGCTCGTCGAGAAGCTGCCGCCACGCCTCGTGGAGGGCGCCGGCCGGTGGTGGGATTGGGTCATCGTCGCCGCGATGGGCGTCTTCATGTTCGCCACGCGGATGCGCTCCTTCGACGAGTTCCACACGGAGGAGGCGACCTACTTCCTGGGGACCGACCCCTACTACCACGCTCGGCATATCGAGTTCCTGGTCACCAACCTACCCTTCCCGTTGGGCTACGATGCCATGACCCAGTACCCTCTGGGTACCGACGCTGGCCAGTTCGGGACCCTGTTCGATCAGGTTGGTGCCATCCTGGTGTGGTTGGTCGGGTTCGTCATCGATCTGGGTCCCCCCAGCGCTGAGACGATCCAAGCGGTTATCGTGGCCTACCCGGCGATCCTGGCCGGTCTGCTCGTCGTCCCGATCTACCTCCTGGCTCGCAGGCTGACCTCCAAGGGGCCGGCGCTCTTCGCCGCGGCCATCATCTCGCTGACCCCCGGCCGTCTCCTGTTCGATTCCATGGCCGGTCGTCCGGATCACCACGTCATGGAAGCCCTGCTCTCCACCCTGGCGCTCTGGGCCCTGGTGCGCGCCGTCGATCATTGGGCTGAGGCCGAGGTGACCGTGCAGGGCATCGTCCAAGCCCCGGGCGAGACCCTGTGGCCCCAGCATCGGGCTGCCTGGCTGGCCAGCGGGGTCGCCGTGCTCGCCTTCACCGCTTACCTGTGGACCTGGTCCCCCGGCGTCATGTTCGTCGGGATCGCCGGGGTCTGGCTGATCGTCCAGACGATCCTCTCCAGGGCCCACGGCGGAGACGGTGCCCCGGCGGCCCTGACCGCGGCGACCGTGTTCCTTCCGGTGGCCCTGCTCATGCTCCCGCAGATCGAGAAGGGAGGCTTCTCTGCTCTCGACTACACCTGGATGCAACCCACGGCCACGTTCCTGGTCGGCGCTGCCGGCGTGGGCTTGGCAGGGGTGGGCTACCTCCTGGATAACCGGGAGCCACCGGGCTGGACCTACCCGGCCGCTGTGGCCGGGCTAGCCGTGGTGGGCATGGCCCTCCTCTGGGTTCTCCTTCCCGACCTGATCGGCCACGTCCGGTCGGGTCTCTCCTGGGTCACCGGGGTCGGTGTCGAGGCCACCCGGGGGACGATCCAGGAGACCTCACCGGCCACCACCGGCCAGCTCTACGGCGACCTCGGATTGCCTTTGTACCTGGCCATCGCAGGGTTCCTGGGCATGGTCTGGATGGCCGTCCGGCATGCGCGCCCCAGCGCGACCTTGGTCGTGGTCTGGTCGATCCTGATCACCACGGCGACGTTCACCCAGGGCCGGTTCAGCTACTACCTGGCGTTCGTCGTGGCCGCCTTGACCGCCGTGGTGGCCTTCGGCCTGTTCCGCCTGGCCGACTACCTGGCCTCAGACCTGGAAGACAGCCGCGGTGGAGCCAAGGGCACCTCGGCCTCGGCACCGGACCGCGCAGCCCGGGTCATGGCCGCTTTGATCCTGGTCCTGGCTCTGGTCCCGGTCCACGTTGCCGGGTTCGACTGCCAGGAAGCCAACGCGAACGCCTGGGCCAGGGCCGGGTGCCAGTTCCGCCCGGGCGACGAGCGGCTCTGGCACAACGGCCTCGCCTGGATGCGAGAGAACACGCCCGAGATACCGGTCTCCCTGGCCACCCGGTTCGAGGCTCCCGAGGACGATCCCCGGTATGACTACCCTGAGGGGAGCTACGGGGTCCTGTCCTGGTGGGACTACGGCCATCAGATCCTCTACGATGGGCATCGGCCCCCGATCGCCAACCCGTTCCAGCAGCAAGCCCCCCTGGCCGCGGAGATCTTCACCGCGCCCAACGAGACCGAGGCACGCACGATCCTGACCGACTACCTGGGCCCCGGCAACGACGCCAGGTACCTGATGGTCGACGATGCCATGGCCGCCGACAAGTTCTGGGCCATCACCGTCTGGGCCGAGGCCACCGGCGACTACCGGCAGTACGACGAACGTCGGATCATGGCCCCCCAGGGCGGCGGTTCGGCCGACCTGCCGGTCCTCAGCCAAGAGGTCAAGGGCTGGTTCCTGCAGGACATCTACCGCAACGATGCCTCCGGCATGGCCCACTTCCGCCTGGTCGACGAGTCCAACCGGTACGCCTACATCGGCAACATCGCCCGGGTGTCCGGCGACCAGGTCCAGATCGAACGGATCAACACGGTCATCGGTGGAGGGCCCATCGAACAGGCCCGCCAGGAGTTCGGTAGCCTCGATGCGACCACCGGCGATCGTTCCCTGCCGTTGGGAGGTGGCCGGGTCGCTTACGATATCCACGTCGAGGCCGCGCTCAAGATCTACGAGCACGTGCCCGGCGCTACGCTGGCCGGGAGCGCGGAACCCGGGGTCACCGTCGAGGCCCAGCTCCCGGTGATCGTGGAGAGCTCGGGCCGGACGTTCACCTACACCACGCAGACCACCGCCGGGTCCGATGGCCGGTTCGAGCTGACCGTCCCCTACAGCACGACCGAGCCCGTGCCCGTCTCCGAGGGCGGCACCGCGACGGGGGTGACCGCCCGGGAGCCCTACACCCTCACGGCCGGCAACCAGACCGCCCAGGTCGACGTGCCCGACGCCACCGTCTTGGGTGGCGGCCAGGTCGGCATCACGTTCTCGTGACCCCTGGGAGCCGCAGGCCAAGGCCCACGGCCAAGAGCGGCAACGAGCCCCAGACCACATTGACCAGCGGGGTGCGGGCCACGCCCAGGGACACGGCGTCGACCTGGGTGCCCAGCCGGTCCGGGGGCGGCGCGTTGGCGGTCACCCACGTCGTGTTGGTCCCGCTGACCCGGATGGACAGGGGGACGGCCGGCTCAGCGTCCAGGATCAGGTCCTCGAACGGGCCCCGGGCGACCCGGGAGTCCTCGGGCACGAAGCTCCCCTGGGCGGTGAACCCGGTGGAGCGCGAGAACTCCAAGCGTAACGTCTCTTCGGTCAGGAACACGCCGGCCTTGTGGACGTGCACGGTGGCCTCGATGGCCTCTGGATGGCCGACCCCGTCGGCGTCGACCACCTGGCCATCGACCAGCTCGAGCTCGTAGGGACCCACCTGTTGGGCCACCCCGCGTTCCAGGGGATCGGGCTGCTCGAAGGTCGTCACCGACTGGCTGTAGGTGGAGACCGCCACGCCCAAGACGAGCAGCGCGACGGCCAGGTGGAGCAACGGTACCCCGGCCGAGCGCAACCTCGATCGCGGCCCCGGCACGCGGCCCCGGTGGACGAGACCGGCGGCCAGGCCAGCGATCGCCCCCAGGCCGTACCCGACCGCTGAGACCCCGGCCACCGGTCCGACCCACCAGGCCACCCCCTTGTCTTCCAGCCACGGCGACAGGATGGCCAGCAGGCTGGCGATCAGGCCCACGGGGACGTACCAGCCCGGCGACGACAGGCCCACGCCCAGCAGAGCGACGTGGCCCGGTGAGGACCAGTGGATCAGCCCCAGGACCCCGCTTGTCAACAGCAACCCGGCTCTCACTTTGGCCTGGGTCCCACCGGTCGGGTGGGCTCGGGCCACCAGCTTCGAGGCCGGGCCTAGCCCGGCGGCCAGACAGAAGGGGGCCGCCGCCCAAGCCCAGGACCCGGAGACGACGAAGGCCAGCAAGGCCAGGCCGGCGGTGCCGGCCAGGACGACCAGCCGGCGCTCCAACGGGCCAGGCCAGAACGTGACCAGGATCAGGCCCAGGATCGGAGCGGCCAGGAAGGGGGCCCGGGCGTCGAACACGCTGCGATCGTAACCGTTGACGCCCAGGACCAGCAGGACGAGGGTGGCACCCAGGGTCAGCACCAGCGCGTAGGCCGCCAAGGTCAGCTGCCCGGTCCGGTCGCGGACGTGCAGCGGGGTCTCCTCCGGTGCGCGAAGGATCCCCACCAACAAGGGCAACCCAGCCAGCACGAGCAAGCCCATAGCGCCGACCAGGGGCCGGCCGAACCCGACGAGCAGCGCCACCTGGTGCAGGAACGACGCCGTGGAGACAGGCAAGAGGAGGCCCGCCAGGCCGATCAGCCCGAAGACCCCAGCCCCGGCCACGGCCATGCCTTGGGCCTGGGGCCTCTCCCGGTCCAGGCCCCGGGCGTGGAACAGGCACAAGACCGCGGACCAGAGCCCCGTCACTGCGATCAAGAGGCCCGTGGTGAGCCGGGCGGTGAGCTCCTCGGCCATGATCCGCACCAGGCGGAGCCCCGGGTCCTGGATGGCCACCGAGGCCCCGGTCGGCAGGAAGGCGTGCACGCTGCTCCACAGCCCGCTGCGGGTCACGAACGTGGCCAGGATGGTCAGCACGAAGGCCAGCGAGGCCGCGGCCGGGGCAAGCAGGCCCAGGTGACCCGAGCGTTCCTTGACCACCGAGGCGTGCAAGAAGATCGTCAGCGCTAAGAACGGCAGGAGGTCGCCGGTCTCCACCGGGTCCCAGGCCCAGTATCCCCCGAAGGAGAGCACGTTGTAGGCCCACAGGGCACCCAAGGCCAAGGCCGTGGCGAAGGCCAGCCACGCCCAACGAGCCCAGCGACGCGCGCCGGTCTCCCAGGCACCGCCTCTTGCCAGGCCGACCACCGCGTAGGCGAACGGGAGCGCGGCCAAGGCGTAGGCCACGAACTCGATCGGCGGATGGATGGCCATGTACGGGCTGTCGAGCAGCGGGTTCAAGCCCTGGCCGTCGGGCCGAAGCTCCAAGGGACCTGGACCCGGGGCCCCGGCCCGGAAGCCGCCGTCGGCGGCCAGGCCTAGCTCGGCGGTGGCCTCCCCCAGGCCCAAGAGCACCGGGGGGACCAGGAGCACGACGGCCAGGACGGTCAACACCACGCGGACGTAGGGCCCGTTGATCCTCTCGCTCCAACGGCCATCCAGCCAGGTCAGGCCGAGCACGAGGGCCCCCCAGAGCAGGAATGTACCTGCCTGGCCGCCCCAGACCCCGGCCAACCGCAACCACCAGGGCGAGCCCAGGTGGACGTTCTCCCAGACGTAGAAGAGCCCCAGGTCGCCCCGAAGGAACGCCACGGCCAGCACGGCCAACGGGGCCGCGGCCAGCAGCGCAGCACCCGCCACGGCTCGGCGGGCCCAGATCTCTAGGTCCCGGCGGATCACGGCCCCGGCCGAGATCAGCGCCGTCGCGGCGGCGCCGACGAGGGCAGCCAACGTGGCCAGGTCGAGCACGGTCACGGGTGATCGGCCTCCGGGTCCCCGTTGTGGTGGTCAGGGGGGAGCAGGTCGTGGACGATCCGGGAGACCCGTTCGTGGTCGGCCACGCCGGTCTCCGTGTGGACGATGGTCCCCTGGGGTGAGATGACGACCTCGGTGGACAACGAGCCGACCCCGTAGGCGCGGGAAACCTCGCCGCTGCGGTCCAGGGCGATCGGCCAGGTCACGTCGTTATCCTCGATGAACGCGCGTAGTTCGGCGCGCTTCTCCCAGGGGTCCACGTCGATGGCCAGGATGGCGATCTGTGACCCGTAGGTAGCCTGCAACTGGGAGAGGTGGTCGGTGTTCTTCGCGCAACTCGGGCACCAGGACGCGAAGAACTCCAGGATCAGCGGCTGCCCCGCATGGTCGGCCAGGCGGACCTCGGTCCCGTTGAGCGTGGTCACCGTGAACGACGGGGCCCGCCGCTGGCCCTCCGGCGGGGCACGGATCTCCTCGATCCGGATCGTCACGTCGAAGGTGCCACCGGCCCGGGGATGGTTGCCGTCCACGGTCACCTGGTTCTCGGTGACCTCGGTGACCTCCAACCACGTGTCCAGGCTGGCCACGTGCACCTGGTCGCCCGGGTCGGCCTGGTGGCGGACCGTCAGGTGGGTGGCGTTCCAATCGACCAGGGCCGAGGTGAACAGGCAGAAGCGTTGGTTGCACCAGCGCGTGACCTCCACCGCCTCCCCGCGATCGTCGGGTCCCGGGTCGATGCGCAGGGTCCCGTTGTCCAGCGTGGTCGTCTCCCACGCCCGTCCGTAGACCTCGGCGCTGTCGACGAACCGGGTCAGCTCGGCCGTCCGGGGGTGACGCTCGACCAGGTCCCCGGACCGGTTCCCCCAGGCCTTGACCGCCTCGGCGTGCCGGGTCTGGTCCTGGGTCATCCCGCCGACGACCTGGATCACGCCGGGGGGCAGGGCCGTGGCGTTCCCCCAGCCGGTAGGCATCGCCGCCGGGACCTGCTGGGCCACCGCGTAGGCACGAGCGGCCGGTTGGCAGGCGGGATCGGGCGGTGGGTCCTGGCATCCCGGCGGTGGCTCGGCCTCTGGGGGGAAGACGAGATCGCCGCCGTCCCAGACACCGATGGAGGCTTGGATGAGGTCGCCCCGGCGGACCGTCAAGGTGGTCTCTGGCGCGGAGATGCAGCCTGCTAACAGGGCCGGGCTGAGGAGGACGAGGACGAGAAGGATGGGGGGAAGGACACCCTCCTTGGCGTGGGCACCGACCACACCAGGCCCAGAAAGCGACTCCTTGAAAAGCCTTCCTTGGTATGGGCCCCTCGTGCCGACCCACCAAGGCCTCTGGCAGCGCGCCGTCCAGGCCGCCTATACGTACGTCCTGGAGCCTGCCGGCCTCACGCCGTCGGACGTGGCGTGGTTTGCAGACCGGATCCCCCAGTTCATCCTCATCCTGGTCCTGTTCTTCCTGTTCACCCGGGTCCTGGTCTGGACCCTGGACCGGACGTTCCTCTCCCGCAAGCGTGTGGACCCGATGTTGGCCAACCTGGTCGACCGGTTGATCTCGGTCCTCCTCATGTTCATCGGGTTCTCGGTGGGCTTGATGGTCTTCGGGATCAACATCTTCAACCTGGCCTTGACCCTGGGCCTGGTCGGCGCGGCCCTGGCCCTGGGCCTGCAGAACACCGTGGCCAACATCATGGGCGGCATCAGCCTGGTCACCGACCGCCCCTTCGAGGTCGGCGACCGGATCCAGATCGGCGAGTACTGGGGCGACGTAGAGGAGATCGGGCTCCGCTCGACACGTATCCTGACGGCGCGCCGCGAGTACGTGATCGTCCCCAACCGCCTGATGGACGAGCGCGAGATCTGGAACTTCACGAAGGGCTACCCAGAGTTGCGGGTCGAGGTCTCGTTGACGATCAGCTACGAGAGCAGCGTCGACCTCGCCGAGCGGCTGATGGTCCGGGTCGCCCGCGACCACGAGCACGTCCTCGAGTTCCCGGAGCCGCGCGTCCGCGTGCAGGAGGCGGCCGACAACGGCG
>CAZBKU010000040.1:0-16011 GCA_964492585.1 uncultured Thermoplasmatales archaeon
AATCATTCCGGCCTTTCGAGCCAGCGACCGGGGTTCAAATCCCCGTGGGAGCACTTCTATCCACCACAGCCGGGGCGCTGGATGCGATGACCTTCACGCGGGGCAACGAGACGGTTGCCCACGGCCGCAAGGGCGCCCCACACCTACCCATACATTTTTAGCCTGGCGCACCCGACGTGCTGACCATGGGGCCATCGCCGGCGGACCATCCCTCAGAGGACCGGTCAGCCGCCGGCTCGCAACCTCCTGGTTGGTCGACCGACCTTCTCGACCACAGCCCCCAACCGATGCTCACGGTCAGCGGCGAGGGGGTCGTCGCCGATGCCAACGCTCCGGCCGCCGAGCTCTTCGGCGTCCCGGCCGACCGCCTGATCGGATGGGAGATCGACGACCTGTTGATCGGGGATCCCGACGGGAGCCCGCTGGCCGCAGAACCCCGGGCCCTCTGGCCGATGGCCCGCACCCTCGAGCTCTGGGCCTTGCGCCCGGACGGGGTGCGTTGCCCGATCGAGGTGACACCGCTCCCGGTCGGTCCCCCCAAACAGACCGACGCACGCTTGCTCATCCTGAAGGACATCTCCCAGCGCCGGGACACCGAGGATGAGCTGCGGTACAAGAAGGCCCTCCTGGAATCCCAGAACGAGGCCAGCGTCGACGGCATCCTGATCGTCGACCACGAGAGCCGCGTGGTCTCGATGAACCAGCGGTTCATCGACATGTGGGGGGTCGACGAGGAGATCCTGGAGGTCGGCGGTCGGGACGATGAAGCCCTGGCCTCCGTGCTGGACCGCCTGGAGGACCCCGACGAGTTCCTCGAGAAGATCGAGTGGCTCCACGAACACCCCGAGGCCGAGACCCGGGACGAGGTCCACTTCAAGGACGGCCGTGTCTTCGAGCGCTGGAGCACGCCGGTCTACGGCGACGATGGCACCTACTACGGGCGTGGCTGGTACTTCCGCGACATCACCGAGCGCAAGCGGTCCGAGGAGGCCCTGGCACGGTTCGCCCAGGAGGAAGCCCGGTTGGCCGAGCTCGAGCAGTTGCTCAGCGTGACCTCCCACAACCTGGTCACCCCCCTGCGCCAGCTCCTCCTCTACACCCAGCTCCTGGACCGCAAGTTCGCCGGCGATCTCGGCGAGGAGGGCGACGAGTACGTCGGCTACATCGTCCACGGCGCCCAACAGATGGGCGCCCTGCTCGAGGATCTGAGGACCTACGCTGAGGTCGGCTCCAAGCGCAGCCAGCTCGTCGAGGTCGACCTCGAACCGATCGTCGACGAGAGCATCCGGAGCCTGACCGACCTGATCGACGAGAGCCGGGCCACCGTGACCCGCGACGACCTGCCCCGGCTACCCGTCGATGCCGCCCAGATGCGGATCCTGTTCACCCAGCTCCTGGAGAACGCGCTCCGGTTCCGAGGGTCGGTCCCGCCCAAGATCCACCTCGGCGTGGAGCCCGATGGCGACCACTGGGTCTTCTCGATCGAGGACAACGGCATCGGGATCGCTCCCCAGCACCAGGACCGTGTCTTCTCGTTGTTCGAGCGCCTGGACCCCCAGGACGACCCTGAGGGGACCGGCATCGGGTTGGCCATCTGCCGACGGATCGTCGAACGCCATGGCGGGAGGATCTGGGTCGAGTCCGAGCCGGGCGAGGGTACCACGTTCTTCTTCAGCCTGCCCGAGGAGCCCCCCCGGGAGGACCCGCTGGACATGGCGCAACGGATGCAACTGGCCGGGCGGCACCGCTCGGCCGTCAGCGAGCGCTGAGCCCGCCGTCGACCACCAGGCAGGTCCCGTTGATTCCAGAGGCCGCCTCACCCAAGAGGAAGACCACCGCCTGGCCCACCTCCTCAGGCTCGATCAGGCGACCGTTGGGTTGGGCCTCGGCGATGGCCGAGAGGCCGGCGTCGTCCTCCATGCTCTCTTCCAGAAGCGGCGTGTCCACCGGTCCGGGGCAGACGGCGTTCACACGGATGCCCTGGTCGGCATGCTCCAGGGCAGCGGTGCGCGTCAGGCCTAGGATGGCGTGCTTGGTGGCCGCGTAGGCCCCGGCTCCAGGGAACCCGGAGAACCCCGCCACCGAGGCGCAGTTCACGATGGCCCCGTGGCCCTGGTCGGCCATGACAGAGAGCTCGGCGGACAGGCAGTGCAGGGTCCCGTCGAGGTTGGTGGAGCCCACGGCCTCCCAATCGGCCGGTTCCACGTCGGCCAGCCGGACCCAGGGCCCCATGATCCCGGCGTTGTTGAACGCCGCGTCGAGCCGGCCGAACCGCTCGACGACGTCGTCCACGGCGGCCCGGACGGCCTGACGGTCGCCGACGTCCAGGGCCAGGGCCACGTGCCGGTCCCCGAGCTCGTCACGCCGGGCATGGGCGCTGGCCTCGTCGAGGTCGGCCAGGACGACGGTGGCTCCGGCCTGGGCCAACAGCCGGCTGGCGGCCGCACCGATCCCGGAGCCGGCACCGGTGACCATGCAGATCTTGCCGTCGAGCACTTTCACACCTCTGGGTCTCGTGGATGCACAGCCGGGCCGCGGGCAAGGTCCTTTTGGAAATACCCGTCCCTCAGAACCGACGTTGCGACGGTCCCATGGCCGATCACCGTCATCCCTACGTTCGGGTCGGGGGGCAACGACTTACCACACGGAGGACCATGACACGGCATGTCTCACACCGCCGACCTGGGGGATGTAGAGGTACCTGCGACGTTCTCTCCGGATGAGGCCGTCGGCCTGATGCGCCAAGAGGGGATCGTGGGAGCCGGGGGGGCCGGGTTCCCGACCTACGTGAAATACCAGAGCCCACCCCGGACGTTGATCGTCAACGGTGCCGACAGCGAGCCCGGTTACTACAAGGACAAGCTGTTGATGCGCGACGAGCCCGAGGCCTTGATCGAGGTCTTCCAGATGCTCGACAAGATCTTCAGCATCGACACGGCCATCGTCGTCGGCGAGGAGATCGCCAAGCCCTACATGGAGGAGCTCGAGGAGCTGGCCGAGGAGCTCAAGAACTTCAGCGTGGGGTACATCCCGGCCAAGTACAAGTTCGGCGAGGAGCGGGCCTTGATCCGCGCCCTGACCGGCATGGAGATCCCCAAGGACGACCTACCCACGGACCACGGCATCGTGGTGAACAACGTGGAGACCCTGTTCAACATGTACCGCGCCGAGTTCCGTGAGCGTCCGGTGATCACCAAGTTCCTGCACCTCTACGGTGAGGTGCCCGGGAACGCGGTCTACGAGGCCCCGATCGGTACCTTCGCCGAGGACCTGATCAGGATCCACGGTGAGGACCCGACCGACTACGAGCACTGCAAGCTCTACGACGGGGGTCCGATCCTCTCCGACCTGGCCCTGGAGCACATGGGACCGCACGCCTGGGCCCCGGTCCGGAAGACGACCAACGCGTTCCTGGTCGTCCATCCCGACAAGGACCGACCCCGGAAGGACTACTACCCCACCGAGGACGGGTGGGAGCACAACGACATCGACGCCGAGTTCGCCGTCGACGAGATCGTCAACGTCGAGGACCAGGTCGACCGGGTCCGCGTGCCCATCGTCGGCAACTTCCAGGCTCCGGGCAAGATCAAGGTGACCGAGGGCGACGAGGTCGACGAGGGCCAGCTCCTGGCCGCCCCGCACCCGACCAAGCTGTCGGTCGGGTGCCACGCCTCGATCGCGGGTGAGGTGACGGCCGTCACGTCTGAGTGGATCGAGATCACGACCTGATCGCGCCTCACCGTCCCGGCCGCTGGGCCTTGGGGACGCGCATCTCGTGGAAGGGGACCCCGGCCCGGTCGAAGGCCCCCTTGAGAGAGGCGAACAGCCGGTCGTAGTAGGCCTCATCTTGGACCGCTTGGACCATCGACCGGTACACGGTCCCGTCGACCCGATCCTCCAGGAAGCCGAGCACCTCCTCCAGGTAGCGCCAGCGACCGGCGTACACCGCTGACACGCCGGCCTCGGCGAAGGCCCGGGCGACCTCCTCGGGCCGGGTCCCGTGGACAAGGGGGTAGGCCGGGGCCAGGTTGGCAAACGGCTCCAGACCGGCCTGGGCCAGCTTGGAGAGCGCGGAAAGCCGGCCGCCGACCGGCGGAGCGCCGGGCTCGATCAGCGCCCGGGCCTCGTCGTCGACGGTGGGCACGCTCATGCCGACGGCCAGATCGCTGAACCGGTCGAAGAGATCGATGTCCCGGCAGACCAGGGGGCTGCGGGTCAGCACGCGCACGGGCCAGTCCGCCCGGGCGAGGATCTCCAGGCAGCGGCGCGTGATCTCGTGCCGGCCCTCGGCTGGCTGGTAGGGGTCGGTGGCCGAGGAGAGGAGCACGTCCCGGGTCTCTTTGCGTTTGACCTCCCGGGACAGCACGCGGGGGAGGTTGCGTTTCACCACGACGTAGCTGCCCCACCGCTTGCGGTCCAGGTGGGCCACGTCGGGGACGTAACAGTAGGTGCAGTCGTGGCTGCACCCGGTGTACGGGTTCAACGACCACGGCCGGCCGGGCATCTGGCACTCGGTCAGCCCGCTTTGGACCTCGACCTCCCGCACCGAGTAACCGCCGAACTCAGACCGGGGAAGGGAGGGCCGGTCGCGCTTGGCGTGCTCGCCCTCAAGGAAGGAGACGATCGAGGTCTGCGAGACAGGGTGGGCCTTGGACAGCAGGCTGTGCTTCGCATCGTCCGGCTGGGTCGAGGCCGTGGTCACACCGGTCCATGCCGCAGCGCCGGTATCCCTCCTGGCCCCAGGGAGGACCGAAAGTATGGACGGGGGTGGAGATGGTTGCCACCCACCCGGGTTGGGAAACGAACGTATATCCAGCCCTGTAACGCTCCATGGATACAGCTTGGAGGCTGTCCCATGCGAACCACCCTGACCCTGATCCTATCGGTGGCCCTGCTCGCGGCTCTGGCGCCCCCTGGCGCCGCGGCCCAGACCGAGGAGCAGACCAAGACCTACATCGCCGGTGGCTGGTACGGGACGCATCGGTCCAACGACGTGCACGTCGGGGTCCTGAAGTTCAACGTCGAGCCCGGGGACACGATCACCATCGACATCCGGGACGTCGGCGGACACACCGTGGCTGCCTACGTCTCCTTCCACGAGGACGGGGACGCCAGGGGATCGCTCACCGGCACCGCCGACGGGTCTGTCGGGACCACGGAGGTCTGCCACGCGGCGAACCTGGAGGTCCCCGACGATGCCACCCACATGCGGGTGATCCTCAACAGCCCCGAGACCCAGGACAACCTCCCCTGCCACCCCCAGACCGCCACCTGGGGCACGGTGACCGTGGACAGCGCGGCCTAGGCTCGATGGTGCCCGGCAGAACCGGCCCTCCTCTCTGGGCTATCAGCGAGAGCGCTTGGCCTCGCGTCCGATCAACGGTGGATAGGCTGGCAGAGACGCCGTTCTACCCAGCTTCGAGGTCAGCGACGCGGTACCACCTGACCTCTCACTCCGGCCGAACGCCACGCTCCGAGGCCCCATGGCGTTCGGCCTCGCTCTTCTCGAACGGCAGCTCCGCTGTGTCCCTTGCCGTTCGAAAAGAGCCGCCTCCGAGAATTGAACTCGGGACCTACTCCTTACCAAGGAGTCGCTCTACCGCTGAGCCAAGGCGGCTGGGATGGCGCCTATCACGCACCCCCTTTAGAACCTTTTCGTCGGGCCCGGGGCCCACCGTAGCAGACCGGCGGTTGCAGACGGGATAGATTGAAGTCCATGGAGGCTAACGGGGCTTCGTGGCCCGACGCGATAAGGCCGCTGAACGCCAGATCGCCAGGGGTCGGATCCGTCGGCTCCTTCGCCTGGCCCGGGAGGCCACCCGGGAGGACCGGCATGGCGACGCCCAGCGCTACGGGGAGCTGGCCTGGATCCTGAAGAACCGCTACCTGGTCCCCGACGTGCCGGACCTCAAGCAGCAGGTCTGCCGGGCCTGCAAGGGCTACCTGCTCCCCGGGCAGACCGCCCGGACCCGCATGACCGACGGCAAGGTCACGACCACGTGCCTCCACTGCGGGAGCACCCACCGCCGGCCCTTGGTGAAGGAGAAGAAGCTGCAGCGACAGGCACCGTAACTTTCGACCACCTGTCCCGACAGCTCAAACCGACGGACCCAAGTCCCTGGCGCCGTAGATGGAACACCCGATGGAGGCGCCCCCCGCTCACAGCCTGGCCCGGATCGAGACCGAGCTAGGGCTACGCGACTACCAACGCAAGGCCCTGCGCCGGTTCGTCGACCGCGGCGGGCGTGGCATCGCCCACATGGCCACCGGCACCGGGAAGACCCTGGTCGGGATCGGTGCCATCCGGTGGGCTCTGGAGGGTGGGCACAAGAGCCTGGTCCTCGTCCCCACCCGCGCCCTGCTCGAGCAGTGGCGTGGCCAGGTGCTGGACCGCACCGGCCTCGACCAGGACCAGGTCCGGGCCATCTCGGGCTCCCGGTCGATCCGTCGGATGCCCGAGGCCGAGGTCCTGCTCACCCCGATCCAGACCGCCATGCGCAACCCCGAGACCCTGGCCCGGATGGCCGACCAGCAGCACCGGACCCTGCTGATCGTCGACGAGTGCCACCGTGCCGGGGCGCCCATGTACAGCAACGCCCTGGTCGACGCCGTCCCCTACCGGTTGGGGCTCTCGGCCACCCCCGAGCGGCCCTTCGATCCGGCCGGCACCCGGCGGGTGATCGACTACTTCGAGGGGGTGGCCCACCGTTACGATCTCGGGACCGCCGTGGAAGAAGGCCACCTGGCCAGCTACACCTACCACCTGCACTCGACCTACCTGAACGAGTTCGAACAGGCTGACTACGAGGAGCTGTCCACCGCCATCAGCCACGTCATGGCCGACATCCACTGGCGCTACCCCGAGGCTCCCAAGCTCACCCAGCTGGGCGAGCTGCTCGGGTTCCTACGCGCCGAGCACGACGAGGACGCCGGCGAGCTGGCCGACGAGCTCCAGGAGCTGTTGTTCCGCCGAGCCCGGATCGTCAAGAACGCCCAGGGCAAGGTCCGCATCTTCCGCCGGCTGTGCGATCGCTTGGACGCCAAGAAGACCATCGTGTTCAGCGAGGAGATCAGCTTCGCCCAGCGGCTGGGCCAGATCGCCCAAGAGGAGGGACTGTCGACCTTCCTCTACCACTCCGAGATGAAGAGCCAGGCCCGGGACCGGACCCTTACCGCCTACCGCCAGGCCACCGGCGGGGTGCTGTTGGCCGTCAGGGCCTTGGACGAGGGCCTGGATGTGCCCGATGCCGACGTGGCCGTCCTGGCGGCCAGCTCGACCAGCCAGCGCCAGCACATCCAACGCCGCGGCC
The DNA here is from genome assembly GCA_964492585.1 of uncultured Thermoplasmatales archaeon. GTDB lineage: Archaea > Thermoplasmatota > SW-10-69-26 > SW-10-69-26 > SW-10-69-26 > CAYXGD01. Next base: position 7,311 of record CAZBKU010000040.1, read on the forward strand.
GGGTGCTGCGTCCCCTGCGCGACCGTCGCAAGCTGGCCGAGTTGCACGATTTCTACGTCATCGGCGTCGACGATCCTCGCCGGGTCGAGCGGATCCGCGAGGACGCCGACAGGATCGTCTACCACGGCTTCGAGGCCCACGACCCCGAGGACCTGGGTCACGCGCCGGTCACCTCGCCGCTGGACTGACCCCGGGCCCCTGGCCGTCTTGGACCCACCACCGAAAGGGCTTTGCCAGGGGTCTCGCCTGGCATTGACCATGAACCAGCTCCTCTTGGTCCTGGCCAGCCTCGCGCTGGTCGCCACGCCCCTGGTGGCCCCGGTGACCGCCCAGGACGGTCAAACCGTCGAAATCACCGCCACCGCCATGGAGGGCGACTGCGGGGATCGGACCTACTGCTGGGAGATCGACGCCAGCGGCAGCTTCCAGCCCGGCGACACCTTGGAGATCACCGTGGTCAACCCCGAGAGCAACGGGATCGAGCACAACTTCTACATCATGGACGGGACCCCCGAGCAGGAAGGCGGGGGGACCAGCGGGGAGGAGGCCGGCTGGCACACCGACAACCTCCAACCGGGCGACCAGACCACGCTGACCGTGCCGGTGGGTGAGGGTGTCGAGGAGCTCTACTACTGGTGCGACGTGGGCGCCCACGAGAACCTGGGCATGTACGGCACCCTGACCGCCGGGGAAGACAGCACCGACGGTGGCGCGGACACCGACGGGGACGACAGGACCGATGGAGAGGACCAGTCCCCCTCGCCCGGCCTTGGTTCCCTTGTGACCCTGGCCGGCCTGGCCCTGGCAGCCTACGCCGTGGTACGCCGCCGGTGATCTCGCCACAGCAGGGCCGAGTGATCCGCTCAGACGTCGGGCGCCTCGACGGTCCCGGCGTGCCCGCACTCGGGACACGTGGTCTCGAAAGGCGGGGTGCCCTCGGCCTCGAACACGTGGCTGCACGCGTCACAGGCCAGCGTGTACGTCCCTGCGGGTCCGCCAGAGCGGTCGGGCAAGCGGTCACGGATCCGGGCTGCGAACCCGGGCCGGCGTCCGTCTGAGCCCCGTCCGGCCTCCAGGGCCTCGTCGTCGACGGGTTCCGGGGCCGGACGGGTCCGCGAGGTGCCCTGGAGCTCGGCCGGTTCCCGGTCGGGGGGTCCATGGACGGGTTCGGTCACCTCGTTGACGTACCCGCACCCGGGACACGTGGTCTCGAAGGGCGGGGTACCCTCTGCCTCGAACACGAACCCGCAGTCGGGGCACTGGAGGGTGGCCACGACCGCGTCCTCCTGGCGCATCTGGCGGACCCGGTCGGTCAGCCCGGTCACAGCACCGGTCAGCCGCTGGGCGAGGCCCGGGCCCTTGTCCTCGCCGTCGGTCCCCTTGGCCTTCCTCTCTTCCTTGCGTCGGGCAGCCTTGCCTCCCATCCGGGGCCGGTTGGCCTGACCAAAGCCGGTGAGCGTGCTGCCGCCGACGACCATCAGGAACCCGAGGAAGGCCACCAGGATGTAGACGGCGTGGTAGGCCCGGTCGCCGGTGTAGGCATAGCCACCGACCGCGACGCCGACCAAGGCGATGACCAGGCCGCTCCAAACGTGGAGCTTGGGGGACCCGGGGAGCTCCATCAGACCGCCTCCTGCCGGAACCGTTCCTCGATGGCCGCTCGACAGGCGTCGACGGTCGCCTCGGGGGTCCCGGAGGCATCGATGATCTCGAACCCGCGCTCGTCGGCCAGGCGCCGGTAGTTGTCCCGGACCTGACCCAGGAAACCCGCTTGCTCGAACTTCTCGTTGCCCCGGGTGCGCCCGCCGACGCGCTCCAAGGCGTCGCCGACCGGCAGATCCAAGAGCAGGACCAGGTCCGGGGCCAGCTCGAAGGGCGCCAGGACATCCTCGAGCCACGCCACGGGGTCCCTGTCGGGCCACCGGTCGGCCAGGGTGGCGCCCTGGTAGGCCAGGCACGAGAACGAGTACCGGTCAGAGAGGACCGTCTTGCCGGCCTCCAGGGCCTCGCGGAGCCGGGCCACGTGGTCGGCGTGGTCGGCGGCGAACAGGAGCGCCTCGCTGACGGGGTCGTGGTCGGGGTCCGAGAGGACCGGGCGCAAGGCCGCCCCCACGGTCGAGCCGGTGGGCTCCCGGGTCGACACGAAGGACCCGTCGCCGGGATCGAGCAGGCCTGCCAGACGCTGGGCGACGGTCGTCTTCCCGGAGCCATCGATGCCCTCGAGCACGATCAGGCGCCCGGGGTCTGGCTCCCCGTGGGCTTCGGCCATCGTGGCGCTGTACACGTGGTCTCTCTTAAAGGCTGCAGTCATGTTCTCGAAACGGGACCTTGACGGGCTCTCCCGGGGGGTCTGCAGGTTCCTTCCCGGTTGCCCAGGGGAGAGACTCATAAGCCCTTGGCCCTGTCCAGGTGACGATGGGGTTGCCGATCCCGGGTCTCAGATGGCGCGATGCCGGCCCAGAGGACGACAACGAGTGGACCAAGGTCCCGATCTACGCCGCGATCAAGGACCTGGCCGAACCGTGGGTCCTCAAGGCCTTCAACATCGAGCGCGTCGGCGAACCCTCGATCCCCCAGGACGACGGGGTGATCCTGGCCTCCAACCACGCTTCGTACTTCGACCCGGTCTTCATCGGCGCCGTGATCGACCGCCCCATCCACTGGCTGGCCAAGGCCGACCTCTTCCGTCACCCCCTGGGGGACGCGTTCTTCTCCAAGGCCGGCGGGATCAAGGTCGACCGCGTCAGTGGCGGCAACCAGGCCGCCGTGGAGACCAGCATCCAGGTCGTCGAGGACGGGCGGGTCAGCGGGATCTTCCCCGAGGGCAGCCGCTCGCTGGACGGACAGATCCGCCGGGCCCGCACCGGCGTGGCCCGGGTGGCCATGCGGACCGGGGCCCCGGTCGTGCCCGTGGCGCTGAACAGCTACGATCTTCTACCCAAGCACACCAAGGTCCCCCACCTGGACGAGCCCCTGGTCGTGGCCGTGGGTGAGCCGGTCCGGTACGAGGGCATGGAGGACCTGGCCACCGACAGAGAGACCAGCCGCAAGGTCGCCGACGACGTCATGGCCGAGGTCGCCCGGCTGCTGGAGCTCTCCCGGACCCACCGCGACCGGCTCGTGCTCGAGGCCCAGGACGACTGACCCGACCGCCCCCGACGACCCGACGCCGAGCCAACGCCCACGGAGGGATAGGGTCCTTCCGCCCGCAGCTCTTGGCGCCCTTCCCGGCCATCACGGACCCATCACGGCCCGGAGATCACCCCCGACCCGTTCCGAGAACCCTTTCTTCAGGAGCCCCCATCCCGGGGTATGCTGACCAAGCTAGCGCGGGGGTGGCGGGTCACCCGGGCCGTCGTCGCGCTCCTCGTCGTCGAGAGCTTGGCCTTCGGCCTGGCCGCCCTGCCAGCCATCGGGTTCTGGCGCTGGGTCGGGAACGTCAGGACCTGGGGCCCGGATATCCTGCGCACCGCCGTCCTGGCGGTGTCCGTGGCGCCGGCCTACGTCATCTTCGCCTGCGCGCTCATGGCGCTCACCGCGTTCTTCTGCTGGGCGCTGCGGTGGCGCACCCCCGAGGGCGAGCACTCGATCGAGGAGCTGTCCCCGGAGGTGATCCAGTGGGTGAAGTACTCGGCCTCCACCCACGTGGTCCGGGTCATCTGCGGCGAGCTGTTCCGAGCCACACCGATCTGGCGCTGGTACCTCAAGGGCATGGGCGCCGACATCGGGGAGGGCGTCCACATCAACACGGCCGCCCTCTACGACATCAACCTGTTCACCCTGGAGGATCACGTCGTCGTGGGTGGCCGGGCCCAGCTCTCCGCCCACCTGGTCGAGGAGGGTATGCTCAAGGCCGCCCCGGTCCGGTTCGGCAAGGGCTCGACCATCGGCACCGGCAGCATCGTCTCGCCCGGCGTGACCGTCGGAGAGAAGGGCAGCATCGGCGCGTTGTCCTTCGTGACCAAGCACACCGAAATCCCGGCCTACACCGCCTACGGCGGCGTGCCTGCCAAGTTCATCAAGGAGTACGAGGCCCAGCCCATCGACGAGGGCGAGCTGCTCTACCGGGAACCCGTGGTCGACGAGTAGGACGCCCTGGGGTCGTCACCAGCCCTTGGGGTAGGTGCCCGGGGTCATGAGCACGGCCGTGGGGCGGGCGGCTTGCCCGGTGTCCTCGATGACCATCTGGAGAGCCGGGAGGTCGGCCTGACCGAAGGCCACGGCTTCCCCCTTCTGGGTGACCATGAGGACGTCGTCGCCCTGCTCGACGCGCTTGTCGACCTCCAGCAGGCCCGGCAGGCCCAGGGGGGCTCCGTGGCAGATGGCGTCCACGGCGCTGTCCCGCAGGACGATGCGGGGCAGGTGGCCGACCAGCTCCTCGACCGGAAGCACCGTGTCCCGCAACCAGTCGTCGCGGCCCTCCTCGGTCCACTCGTCCCAGGCGTCCTTGAGGTCGTGGAGCGTGACAGCTTGCTCCTCGCTGAAGCGGCCCGACCGGATGCGCCGAAGCTCGGCCAGTTGGGCACCGACCCCCAGGTGGTCGCCGAGGTCCTTGGCCAGGGTCCGGACGTAGGTGCCCGCCTCGCACTCGACCTCGACCAGGGCCCGCTTGCCGTGAACCTCGAGCAGGTCGAAGCGGTGGACCGTGCGGGTCCGGCGCCGTCGTTTGACGGCGCTCCTGGCCGGCGGCATCTGCTCGATGGCCCCGGTCAGGGCCTGGATGCCGTCCTCCAGGGTCCCCCGGTCGACGGCCTCGTGGAGCTCGATCACCCCGACGTAGGCCTTGTCGGCCCCCTTGACGTAGGCCAGTGCCTTGGTCGCGCCGGCCAGGGCCATGGGCAGGACGCCGGTCACGTTGGGATCCAGGGTGCCGCCGTGCCCGGCCTTGGACAGGTCGAGCAGGTCACGCACCCAGGCGGCGACCTGGTGGCTGGAAGGGCCGGCCGGCTTGTCGAGGATGACCGCGCCCATGCGGACCAACTCGTCGACCGGTCGTTCACCCGGACGGTGGCCGTGCTCCTCGGATGGCGTCGACCGTGCGCGGACCAACAGCTCGGGCACGATGCTCGCAGACGCACGCCCCCTATAAAACCCCACCCGGGGCGGCGTCAAGCGCCCCGCGACCTGCCCTCGGCCATGGCCGTGGCGACCAGGTGGGCGATGCGCAACGGTTCAGGGCGCCGGCCGCGGACCGTGTTGACCCGCAAGAGCCCGGCCAGCGCCTCCAGGCTCCCGCCCACGCGGCGCACGTGCACCGTGCCCTGCCCCAGGTCGACCGGTTCGATGGCTTGGGCGGTGAGCAGGGCCAACCGGTCCTCTGCGTCGTCGAAGTGCCCGGCCAGGGCGGCCTCCACGGCGTCGTGGTCGGGACGGTCGCGGATCACCGCTGCCACCGGCAGGCCCAACCGGTCGTGCAGGGCCTCGAGGTCCAGCACGTTGAACCCGCCAAGCGCGCCACCGTTGAAGACCACGGCCTGGACCGTCTCCAGCAGGCCGGCACCCTCCAAGAGGTCGCCGACGGTCCTGGTCGCGTCGGTGCCATCGACGGTCACCTGGCCGGTCATGACCGCCTCCACGTACCCGCCACCCCGGGTCATGACACCGGCCAGGGGCGTGGTCTCGTCCTCGAAGGTGAACGGGCCGTCGTCGAACCCGATCAACCGGGCCTCGGGTTTGGTGTGGGTCACGACGGGTGCCCCTTGGCCTCCTCGGCGTCATCGTCGGGGGCGATCTCCATGTCGCCGGCCTTGGCGCGGAGCACCTCGACGGCCTCGTCGACGGCCGCTTCATCGCCCAGGAACCGGACGATGACGCGTTTCTCGCCGTGCTGGGGGTAGGAGCCCATCTGGACGCCCGGGCAGGCCTCGGCGACCGCCTCCAGGGTCCGGGCCACCGGCGCCTCGAAGGTGGCCAGGTGGACCTCCCGGACGCTCTCCACGGTGTCCTCGACCGGGATCAGCTCCCGGTCGACCATGTGACCGAAGACGCTCTCGAGCTCGGCCGGCGGGCCCGGGAGCACGAACACGCGGGTTTCTTGGCCGTCGGTCTCGACCGTGTGCACCGACCCGGGGGCAGCCCCGGCGTCGTTGCGGACCACGGTGCCCCCCTCGGGGACCTGGGCCATGCGCCAGGCGTCCTCGTCGACCTCGTCGGTGGGCAGGTAGCCGGCCTCCTTCCCGTACCGGTAGATCCGGCGGATCTGCTCCTTGGCGGCCTCCGGCGTGGCCAGGTCGCGATCGAGGAACCGGGCGACCGACACGGCCGTCACGTCGTCCTGGGTGGGGCCAAGGCCCCCACATACGAAGATCAGCTCGGCGAACCGGGCGCTGGCGTTCAGGGCCCGGACGATCTCGTCCTCCACGTCGGGCACGATCGTGATCCTCAGGACCCTGTGCCCCAGCTCACGCAACCGGCCGGCCATGTAGGGCCCGTTGGCATCCTGGGTGTGGCCGGAGAGAAGCTCGTTGCCCACCACGACGAGGCTTGCTCGCACGGGGCCTGTTAGCTGTTGGCGGGACCTAAGGCTTGCGCGGGAGAAGAGAGGGCCCGCCAACCGCAGAGACCGCGGAGAGCGCAATGGGGAGGGACAGGGGAGGGCGCATCCTCACGCAGCCTTCGAAGGCCACGGGGAGATGACCCCATGGATCAGCATCCAAGCTGTGCCTTGGACGACCCCTTGCTCACCGGCCTTCACCGGCCGAAGGCAGGTGCCTGCTGTGGGTTCCCTGCGGTCTCTGCGGTTCCTTGGGTGGGTCAGGCGTCCGGGTACATCGCCGCGATCTCGTCGGCGTACATGTCCTCGATGACCCGCATCTTGACCTTCAGGGTCGGCGTGAGCTCGCCGTCCTCGACGGTCAGCTCCTTGGGGAGCAGGGTGAACGTCTTGATCGACTCGTACCGGGCCAGCTCCTCGTTGACCGCGTCGACCTGCTCCTGGAGGAGCTCCTGGACCTCGGGCAGCTCGACCAGCTCGGTGTGATCCTCGAAGGCCAGACCCTGATCGTCGGCCCAGCCCTCCAGGCGCTCGAAGTCGGGCACGATCAGGGCGCTGACGAACTTCCGGCTCTCGCCGATGATGACCGGCTGGGCGATGTGCGCCTGGTTCTTGAGCTTGGCCTCGAGCTTGTTGGGCACGATGTACTTGCCGTAGGCCGTCTTGAAGATCTGCTTGAGCCGGTCGGTGATGTAGAGGAACCCGTCCTCGTCGAACCGGCCGACGTCGCCGGTGCGCAGCCAGCCGTCCTCGGTGAACAGGGCCTCGGTCTCATCGGGGAGGTTGTGGTAGCCCTGGGTCACGTTGGGACCCCGGACCTGGATCTCGCCCTCCCCCTCGGCACCATCCCAGACCTCCTGGTTGATGCGGACCTCGACGCCGGGGATCGGCTTGCCGACCGACCCGAACCGGAAGTCCTCGAAGGAGTTGGCCGAGATCACCGGGCTGGTCTCGGTCATGCCGTAGCCCTGCATGATCCAGATGCCGGCCGAGGCGAAGAACTCCTGGACCTCCTGAGCCAGCGCGGCACCGCCGCTGACGAAGAACTCGAGCTCGCCGCCGGTCAGGTCGTCCAGCTTCTTGAACACGAGCGCGTGAGCCACGTTGTACTTGACCTTCAGGAAGAACGGGATGCCCTTGCCGTCGGCCTTCCGGTGGGCGACCTCGGCACCGACGCCCAGGGCCCAGTCGAACAGGCGCTTCTTGAGGGCACCGCCGGACTCGACGCTCTCCTCGACCCGAGCCTGCATCTTCTCGTAGAGGCGCGGGACCGAGCTCATGACCGTGGGCGAGACCTCGCCCATGTTCTGCACGAGCTGGTCCACACCCTCGGCGAAGGCCACGGTCGATCCCGTGGAGTACGGGACGAACTGGTCGGCCACGCGGGCGAAACTGTGGCACAGTGGCAGGAAGCCAAGGTGGAGCTGGCCGGCGATGGGCAACACCTCCTCGGTGGCCTTGACGTTGCTGGCGAAGTTCCAGTGGGTCAGGATCACGCCCTTGGGGTTGCCCGTGGTCCCGCTGGTGTAGACGAAGCTGGCCACGTCCTCGGGGGAGATGGCGTCGATGCGGTCCTGGAGGGCCTCGGGGTTCTCGTCCAGGTGCTCGCGGCCTCGGGCGTAGAGCTCGTCCATGCCGTAGAGGTGGTCCTTGCCCTCGTACCCTTCAGGGACCGGGCCGAGCATGACCACCGCCTCCAGGTCGGGGAGCTCGCCCAGGCGGTTGAGGACCTCGTCGAGCTTCTCGGGATCCTCGATGAAGGCCACCCTGGCGCCGCTGTCCTCGAGGATGTAGGCGGCCTGGTCGCCGGTCAGCGTGTCGTAGATCGGGGCCGAGATGGCGCCCGTGTGGAGGGTGGCGTAGTCGGCGATGACCCACTCGGGGCTGTTGGCCGACCACAGGGCCACGCGGTCGTCCTCCTCGATCCCCAACCAGAGAAGGCCGCCGGCCAGGTCCTCGACGAACCTGGACAGGCCGGCGTAGGTGACCGTGTGCCAGGCGCCGCCGCGCTTGTACTTCATCGCGGCTTGGTCCTTGTGCTCTTCCACGGTGTCCTGGAAGAGCTCGACGAGGTGGTGCTTCTCCATGCTGGTCGCCCCGGTCTCGGAAGCCTACGTACCCTTCGAGAACGCATAAAACTAACCCGGAGGGGTCGGCGGGATCGCGACCCGGCCACGGCAGCGCAGAGGCCCTCGGGACACCCCAGAG
>CAZBKU010000041.1:0-13493 GCA_964492585.1 uncultured Thermoplasmatales archaeon
TTTCCTTCACGCTCACAGATGCGGGCCTCGCCGACTACACCGTCCGCGGAACCCTGTTGCTAGACGCCCTTTCCTACGATCCCGCGCTCGAGGCTGAGACCAACGAGACCGACGGGGACACCTACCTTGCCGAGGGTAACGGTACCCTAGAGGTCCGCGACCGGCCCAGCGGCGATCTTGAAGCCGAGACCGATGATGGCACCGTCACCCTCCACCTGGCCGACGGATGGAACGCCTCCCTGGAGGACGACGAGGTCCTGCTGACCGGCCCCGAGAACGTGACCGGGACCGTCGAGGGTGAGGACCTGACCGTCGACGGTGTGATGATCACGGCCGAGGAGGAGCTCAGCCTGGCGCTCGATCGTCCCGCCGAGAAGGATGAGGACGATGGGTCCGAGGACGACGGCCCCGGTCGTGATGCTCGGCCCGACAACGCCGGGCCTGACAACGCTGACGACCGTGGCGAGGACGCCCGTGATCGCGATGACGACGACGAGGAGGACGACGATCGTCGCGGCCCCCCCGAGCACGCCGACAGGCGTGCCTTCCGGGGCGCGTTCTCCATGAGCGACGGTGAGGTCGCGGGGAACCACGTCAGCTTCGCGTTCTCCAACGGCAGCGTCGACGACTACCGGGTCTCCAACCAGACCTGGTTCACGTCGGTCGTCTTCGATCCAGCCCTTGAGACCGAGGAGATCAAGACGCGAGGCGCCACGTTCGAGGCCGAGGGCGAGGATGCCGAGCTCAAGGCCATCGACAACCCCACCGGTCACCTGAAGGCCGAGGCCGACGACGGCACCGTCACCGTCCACCTGGCCGACGGGGTCAACGCCTCCTGGATGGCCGACGACGAGGAGGACGATGACGACGAGGAAGAGCGCGAGCGCTTGCTCCTCACCGCGCCTGACGGCACCCGCGCCACGGTCAAGGGCGACAACCTGGCCCTGGCCGACGGCAGCACGACCATCGTCTCCGAGGAGGAGATCAAGTTCCTGGTCATGCCCCGAGGCATGAACAGCGAGGAGGTCGACGACGCCATCGCCGACGGGCGCGTGGTCGCCCAGGTCATGGTCACCCGGGGCCAAGGCGGCCAACCCGAGGCCCTCGGCGTCGAGAACGGCGCTGTGAACCTCACCACCAACGCCTCCGAGGGCCAGGTCACCCTGACCATCGAGGGCCACGGCGAGGGACGCGCGGTCCTCTTCAACCTCGAGGAGGGCTCGGTCGGCGCGGTCGAGGATCTGGTCATCCGGTTCGACGGCGAGCGGATCCAACCGGCCGACGGGCTCAACGACGTCCTGACCCCGACCGAGGGCGAGGACGCCAAGTACCTCCTGATCGTCGGTGCGAACACGACCCAGGTCCTGGTCCAGGTGCCGCACTTCAGCGTGCACACGGTCCAGATCCAGTCCTCTGGGGCCTTCGCGCCGATCATCGACGCTGTGCCCGGCTCCATGCCCGCCTTCGCGCTGGCCATCGTCGGCGGCGTCCTGTTCGTCGGCGCCACCTACGCCATCCGGACTCGCAAGGGCTAAGGACCCCGCGGACGTCGATGGCCTGTGGTCTCCGGGACGCTCGCTAGCGCTGCCGCCGGCCTCCAGATCGTGCTGGCGGCGGTGCTCATCTTCATCGCCGTGCGCGCCTACCGTCGGGTCAAGGCCACCCGGATGGCCATGCTCGGCCTCGTCTTCGCCGTCTTCTTGATCCAAGGCGTCGTGCTGGCCGTCGGTCTCTTGACGACCCGGCTGGTCCTGGAGACCGCTGCCACGGCAGCCATGGCCCTGACCGCGCTTGCGTTGTTGATCATCTACCTCGGCGTGCTCAAGCCATGAGGCCCGAGGTCCAGACCCCCGCCAGCCGGGACGAGGTGCGCTCCCTGCTCCTGGTCGCGCTGGCCCGGGCCAAGCCGTTGGAGGCCGACCGCCGCCGGCGCCTCTACGAAGCCCTGATGGCCTACCCTGGCTTGCACCTGGCCGAGCTGGCCCGCCAGGCCGACGTCGAGGAGAAACTGGCTCGGTACCACATCCGGGTCCTGGTCAAGGCCGGCCTGGCGACCAAGAAGCGCGAGGGGAACAAGAACCTCTACTACCCGAAGGTCGAGGCCGAGATCGGTTCCAAGGAGGTCATCGACCGCCGCGACAAGGAGGCCATCGGGTTGCTTCGTCGCCCGGTCCCCCTGCGCATGGTCCTGGCCTTGCTCGACGCCGAGGACGGGTTGACCATGGGCGAGATGGCTGAGGCCGCCGCGGTCTCCCGGTCGACGGCCACCTACCACGTGGAGAAGCTCAAGGACGCCGAGCTGGTCCGCGTGACCGTCGAAGGGCGAGCCCGCCGGGTCCACCTGGAGGAGCACCAGCGGGTGGCCGAGCTCTTGTCGGAGTACCCGCCGCCCAAGGACATCGTCTCCGGGTTCGTCGAGATGTGGGATGGCCTGGAGCTGTGAGCCGCTGGCTCAACGAGCCTCGTAGGCCCTGGCCATCTGCTCGTAGGCCTGCCGGTGTAGGTCCGGGTCACCGGCCTGCTCGGCTCGGTGGGCCAGCGCTCGGGCCCAGATGGCGTGGTCCTCGGCCTCCATGGCGAAGGTCGCACCGTCCGCTTCCAACCGATCGTAGAGGTCGATGGCACGGGCGTACCCATCGGGCTCGCGGCCGACCTCGGCCAGGTGGTAGGCACATCGAGCGCGGATGGCCGCGGCCAGGTCGTGGTCGGCGCCCCTGGGCGTCATCTCGTACCCGGTGCTGAGCCGGTCTCTGGCCTCCTCGTACAGATCGGGATCGTCCTCGAGGGTGGCCAGGTCGTAGAGCGCCCGGCCCCAGGCGAAGAAGAACGAAGGGCCCGGGTCGTGGGTCCGCGGGTTGACCCGCCCGCCCTTGAGCTCGAAGGCGTGCCCATAGTCCTCGATGGCTTGCCGAAGCGGGGTCGGGGTCTGGCGCCAGCGGCCCAGGAGGTCCTGGCAACGGGCCCGGCGCTCGATCAGGCGCGCATCGGGACCCCAGTGCTCCAGGGCCTCGTCCAGGTGGGCGATGGTCGCCTCGACGCCGGCCTCGTCGCGCCGTTGCGGAGCGACCTCGAGGACCGTGTCCGCCCTGTCGAGGACCTGCCAGAGGTCCTGGACGCCACCCTGTCCCTGGCGACCGTCGGGGGCGGGGCTTGCTTGGTCAGCTGGCGTGGATCGCTGGTCGCTGGTGGCGTGTTCGCGCATGGTCGGATGGTCCTCCTGCTCGGGCGCCGGGGGGCGGTCGGCGGTGACCGAGGTCGCCGGTCGGCCGGACCGGGGGGGTTGGCCGGTGTCGTCGGCCGCGCTGGGCCCGTTGGACCTGGCCGACGGGTCGGGCGCCTGCTCGTCGGTCCGGGTGCCCTCCCGGGGGACGACGACCTGGGTCGGGGGTCGGTCGGGATCCGGCGGGGGGAGGTCCAGGCGCATGTTCCTCGAGCGGGCCTCGTGGGCAGCATCGATGCCCGAGGTCAGCTCGCTGTCGGCCCCTCGGAGGGCGGCAGCGGCGTAGACATCGCTGGCTTCCCGCAGGCGGTCCTCGGCCTCGAGGAGGGCGCCCCGGTCCAGCTGGATCTCGGCGAACAGCGCCTCACCATGGGCGGTGCCGGCCTCGGCGGCGATGGCCGTGGCTTGCTCGTACCAGCGCAGCGCCTGGTCGACGGCCCCCTGATCCCTGTGGACCTTGGCCATGCTTCGCGCGGCTCGGGCGGCCTCGAGCTCGCCCTCGGGGGACCCGGCTTGCTCGCCGAGCGCCTGGGCCTCCTGGATGGCCTGGAGGGCCTCCTCGTGGCGACCGCGTTCGGCGGCCAGCTCGCCCATGAGCCGGGAGGCCTCGGCGGCCAGGGTCCTTCCGGACGGGCTTGCCACCTGCTCGCCCAGGGCCACGGCTTGCTCGAAGGCCTGGGAGGCATCCTGTCGGTCCCCGTGCTCCCAGAGGACCAGACCGAGGTCCACGCCTGCCTGGGCGCCGGTCTCGAGACCGCTGACCTCGCCGGTCCCGGTGGCCTCGTCCAGGGCCTGGCTGAGGTGGTCGATGGCTTCCTCGAGGTTGCCGTGCTCGGAGGCCAGCAGGCCCAGCACGCGCTGGGCTCGGGCGGTGGCCACCGCCCCCTGGGGCGTGCCGGCAGCCTCCCCGAGCTGCATGGCGCGCTCCAGAGCCTCGCGGGCCTCGTCGGGGCGCTGCTCCTCGAGGTGGCGGACGCCGATCTCGTAGCTGGCACGCGAGGCCACCAGGCGGCCCTCGGGCGTGCCGGCCTCGTCACCGGTCTCCACGGCAGCCTCCAGGGCCTGCCGCCGGGCTCCGCTGAGCCCATCCTCCTTGTGGAGCTCGGCCAGGCGCTGGTGGGCCTGGGCGGCGGTCTCGAAGCCCTCGTCCGTGGCCGCTTCCTGGCCCAGCTCGGCGGCCTTCTCGAGCTCTGTCCGGGCGGCCTCCCGGTGGCCATCCTGGAGGTGCTTGAGACCTCGCTCGTACCGTCGCTTGGCCTTGGGCACCAGCTCGGGCTGGGGCTCGCGCCTGTCGCGCCAGCCGAAGATCATGGTGGAAGGTGTCTGGTTCGCCACCTTTAAAGGATGCCCCTCTCGGGCCTCGGGCAGAACGGCCAGGACCGCCGGTCGGCCCCCAGGTGGGCATCTGGGGGTGCCGGGCCCGCCGAAACCCTCATGCCCCCCACCCTGCATCGGCGGGCGTGGCCCTCGAAGAGGTCTGGCTCGAGAAGTACCGCCCGGACACCCTGGACGACGTCCTCGGCCAGGACCACGTGGTCAGCCGGCTCAAGGGCTACGTCCGGGCTGGCCAGTTCCCGCACCTGCTCTTCGCGGGTCCGGCCGGCACGGGTAAGACGACCTGTGCGATCGCCGGAGCCAAGGAGGTCTTCGGCGAGGACTGGCGGGAGAACTTCCAGGAGCTCAACGCCAGCGACGAGCGCGGCATCAACACGGTCCGGACCAAGATCAAGGACTTCGCCCGCACCGCGCCCTTGGGCGGGGCCTCCTTCAAGATCATCTTCCTCGACGAGGCCGACAACCTGACCTCGGACGCCCAGTCGGCCCTGCGTCGGACCATGGAGAGCTACGCTGGGACCTGCCGGTTCGTGCTCTCCTGCAACTACTCCTCGAGGATCATCGACCCGATCCAGAGCCGGTGCACCATCTTCCGCTTCAAACCGATCGGCGAGGAGGCCGTTCGCCAGATGGTCGACCGGATCGCCGCGAACGAAGGGCTGGAGGTCTCCGACGACGCCATGGAGGCGATCCTCTACGTGGCCAGCGGCGACATGCGGCGGGCGGTCAACACCCTCCAGATGTCGGCGGCGATCAGCGATGAGATCGACAGCGACGTCATCTACGAGACCGCCACCGCCGCCCGACCCGAGGAGGTCGAGGAGATGGTGGCCCTGGCCCTCCAGGGCGAGTTCATGGACGCCCGCGACAAGCTGGACAACCTCCTGGTCGACCAGGGCCTCTCCGGCGAGGACGTGGTCCGCCAGTTCCTCCTCACCGTCCTCGAGGTCGCCATCGACGACCACCTGAAGGTCGAGCTGGTCGACCGGCTGGGCGAGGCCGAGTACCGCTTGGTCATGGGGTCCAACGAGCGCGTCCAGCTGGAGGCCATGCTGGCCAACTTCGGCACGGTCAAGGGGAAGTAGGTCCCAGGACCAGACCGCGGACGGCCCGACGACCCTCCAGGCGAGCTGTCGCCTGGCACGATGATGCACTTTCATGGACCCTGGCTTGTTTGGGGTCCCGATGGGTGAGGCGGCAGAGGGGTCGAGCCGACGCTCCCGCACCACCGCCTACCTGCTCTGGTTCCTGGGCCTTGGCGGCCTGCTGGGCCTGCACCGCTTCTACCTGGGGGACACCAAGCAGGGCTGGATCGAGCTGGTGACCCTCGGTGGCCTTGGCGTCCTGGCCGCCCGGGACCTGATGGGCATGGAACGCCTGGTCGACCGAGCCAACCGGCTCCAGCGCGTGCCGGCCCCATCGACCTGGGCCGGGCCTGGCCTGCCGGGCCGCTGGCGGCCGATCATGTGGCGTGGTCGGCTGGTGGCTGCGGCCTTCGCCCTGTCCATCGTCCTGGCGATCCTGGCACCGTGGGACCTGTCCCTGGCGGTGCTGATCAGCTGGATCCTGGGCGTCTGGAGCTTCACCGTCGGCGTGGTCATCGGCGGGCGCCTGCTCCCTCTCTACGTCCCGGCCATCGCGCGCTGGCACTACCGTCTGTCGGGCCGGGCCCCGGGGGAACCCCTGGCCCGCATCGAGCGCCACCCCCGGGAGACGCTCCGGGTCGACCCGGTGCCCGACGAGGCGTTCTTGCCGTTGGCCGCCGCCATGGCCATCGCCTTCCGCCTGGCCAGCTGGGGACCCACCATCCCGGGCCTGGCTGAGGTGATCACGCTCGGGTTCCCGGTCACGCCCTTGGCCGCCGGCGTCATCTTCCCGTTCCTACGCGCCCCGGTGGCCGCGGCCTTCCGGTCGGTGCGCCGGGATGCCGACGGTCGGATCTCCAGCTCGCGACCGATCGGTCAGCGGGCCCAGCTCTACTTCGGGCTCACCTTCGTCCTCGGTGCCTTGGTGGAGGCTTACCTGGCCCGCGAGGCCGGCCTGTTCACCCTCGTGTTCAGCCTGGCGGTCCCGATCCTGGTAGCCACGGCATGGTACGATCATGATCGCCTGGCAAGGGATGTCCGACGGTTCGAGGAGGCCCTGGTGGAGCGGTTGGAAGGGGACGGAGGCTAAGATAGAGAAGAGGACCGCCTGCGCCCGGCAGGAGGGGATGATCCGGCTCGGGCCCAGGCGCCTGTGGGTGGGAGATGGGGACCCGCCACGCGGCGGGCCCCTCCCATGGGGATGGGCACCACCGCGGGGCGGCGGTGCAGGGTGGGTCGGGGGTTGGGAAGCCCCCGGACCGCTAGGGAATCGGTCCACGGTGGACCGGTGACCGCCAGCCGGGTGCAGGGGGGATGACCGGCGGCCGGGTTGATCGTGCGGGGCCTACCCGATGCAGTCGATGGGATCCAGGACGGTGGTCAGCTGCACCGGGGGACGGGCCGGCAGGAGGCCGCCGGTGCTTGCGTACTCGAAGGTGCCGCAGCGGGGGCAGTCGTAGGCATCACGCATGCCGGCGCTGTTCCAGCTGTGGACGCGTGGGACATCGCGGCCGCAGCCGGGGCAGCAACCGTCGGTGTTCGTCAGGCCGCCGTTGAAGCGTGGGATGGTCAACATCGCTTTCCTCACCATCCCTACCGAGCCCCGGTTTGGTAAGAAGGGCTCAGGCTAGGTCCCCGAAACTACTCGCTTCCAAGGGGGACCGGGTAGAATGTGTCGGGTGCTCCCCGGAGGGCCGGCTGGCCGGCAACCGGCGAGGCTAGGAGGGTGGCACCCGTCGGGCGTGAAGGTGTAGGGCTACCCCGTGACAGCCGACCGGGCACCCTGCCGGCGTCACGTGACCACGCCTTGCTCGATCAGCGAGCCAAGGCGCTTCTCGAGCACCTCGGCCGGCACATCCGGCAGGCTCATCAGGGTGGTCGTGCCCACCACGCCCTTGCCCGAGCGCTTGGCCTCCAGCAGGCCCAGGGCGTCGAGGTCCTGGATGTAGGTCCAGAACTGGGTGTGGCCTCGGGGGCGCTCGCCCAGCTCCTCGCAGACGGCCTCGTAGGCGCTCTCCACGTCGCCGGTCTTGGCGTAGGCGCCGCCCCGCTTGAGGACGCGGGCCAGGGCCAGCAGGACCAGGGCCTTGCGCTTGTCGACCTCGGCCAGGCGCTCGTCGGTCACGAAGGGATGGATGTGGGCCTTGGCGGCGCGCACGTGCTCGGGGCGGACCTTGTCCGACCGCCCCTCGTCGGCCGCCTGGCCCGCTCGATGGAGGACCTCAATAGCGAACCGGGCATCGCCCTTGTCCGAGGCGATGTCGGCGATCAGGTCGACCACGCCGGCGTTGACCGTGTTCGGGTGGAAGGCCAGGTCGACGCGCTGGTCAGTGATGGCCGCCAGGGCCTCGGTGGAGTAGGGCTCGAGGTTGAGGGTGTTGGTCTGCTTGAAGGTCGACCGGGTGCCCTCGTCCATGTAGAGACGGACGTCCTCCTGGCTGACCAGGATCAGGCTGACGCCGAACGGGCCCAGGGCCTCCTCCTCGTTGAACCGGGTCAGGTGGTAGATCAGGTCGCTGCCGGCCTTCTTCACGAGCACGTCGACCTCGTCGAGGACGACCAGGAGGTGGGTCTTGCGTCGCTTGAGCTGCTTGGTGAGCTGCTCGAGCATCTCGGTGGTCGAGAACCCCCTGTCGGGGAAGGCCGGGTCGAAATGGTTGATGATCTGGAGCAGCGCCGAGGGCGTGGTGCTCCGCCGTCGGCAGTTGACGTGGACCTTCTCGAGCGCCACGTCCTTCTCCTGGCAGATGCGCCGGAACTCGGAGCAGAAGCGCTTGGAGAGGGCGGTCTTGCCGGAGCCCACCGGGCCACGGATCAGCACGGTCTGCGGGCTGCCCGAGGTGAGGACGGGCCGCATGGTCATGGTCAGCGACCGGATCTCCTCGTTACGGTGGGGGAGCTCTTCCGGGACGTAGGTGAAGTCCAGCTTGCTCTCGTCCTTGAAGACGGACGGGCCTCGGAGAGCGTCCTCCATGACATCCCGCATATGCTGGCCTAAGTGCCCCGAAAGTATAGACCTTCTCCTGGTTGGGCGACCGGTTGGGGGTTGGGATGAGGAAGAAGAAGCAAGACGGTGATGGCCAGGCCCGCAGCGCTGACCATCACCGGAGGATCACGGTTGGGCGATGGGCTCGGGGCTTGCCGAGCTCTCGCTGAAGCACGACCCGCACACGAACGTACCCGGTCCATCAGCCAGGAGGTACCAGACACCGGAGATCGGCTTCTCCTCACAGCACAGGGTACAGGTGCGTGATTCCATGGGGGCTGCCACCTTCTCCAACGAGGTGCCGGGGGCCCTTAACCGTTTTCTCCTGCCAACCGAAGTTTCTCGATAGGAAGCCAAGGGGGGTAGAGTGGGAGGGTCCGGTGTCCATAATGATGATGGATCTATCGGCCGGTGAGCCTGTCGACCAGATACGCGGTCGAGGGTAGCAACCGCCTGGACCGACCCTCCCACTTAGCGACGGAGGTCTGTCGGCCCACCACGGCCGGAGACCAGCGATAGGCAAGCGCGATCCGATCTGCTGCATGATACATCATGACACCATCGTTTCGACTGGGGTCGAGCAGGGGATGGCGCGTGAACCCCTTGTTCCGGTGGAGACCTCGGCTCGTGCCGGATGGCCCGGGACCCGGCGCTGGGTGCGATCGTCGGGCCGACCGGCGAAATCGTTAAATCCGGGAAGGGGTACACGCGATGATACCTCTCCCGTGGCCACACGGGGGGAGGTCCCGGGTACCCCCGGGATCGGAGCGTAGCATCCATGATCCATCTCGGTCCAGCCGGTGTCCCGTTGTCCTGCAAGGGTCGAACCCTGAAGGACGGCGTCAAGTTCGTGCACGAGCTCGGCCTGAACGCGATGGAGGTCCAGTTCTCCCGCGGCATCAGGATCGAGGAGGAGTACGCCGAGGAGGTCGGCGAGACCGCCGACGAGCTCGACGTGCGCCTCTCGGTCCACAGCCCGTACTACACCAACCTGGGCTCGGACAACGAGGAGGTCATCCAGCGGTCGATCGACAAGATCGTCATGAGCGGCCACATGGCAGATGTGATGGGGGCCGACACGGTCGTCTGCCATCCCGGGTTCTACACCTCGTTGTCCAAGGAGGAGACCCGGGAGAAGATCCTCATGAACGCGAGCATGGCCCGGGACTTCTTCCGCGATTCCAACTACAAAGTAGACCTGGGCCTGGAGGTCATGGGCAAACAGCAGACCTTCGGCACCCTCGAGGAGATCATCGACCTGTGCGGCGAGATCGGTGACGGTGTCAAGCCGATCATCGACTTCGCCCACATCCATGCCCGCTCCAACGGCGGGCTCAAGACCCGTGAGGACTTCGAGGAGGTCTTCGAGGAGGTCGACAACATCGGTCTCGACGAGTACTACCTATATTTCACTGGTGTCCGCTACCAGAACGGCAACGAGGTCTCCCACATCCCGATCAAGAAGGGGGACATGGAGTTCGACCTTCTGGCCGAGGTCATCATGGAGAACGACCTTGACGTCACCCTGATCAGCGTCTCACCGATCGTGGAGCACGATGCGGTGCACATGAAGATCAAGATGGAGCGACTGTTGGAGACCCTGGAACGCCGCGGCACGTTCGAGGCCGTCGCCGAGCAGGGCGCCTAGGCGCAGGAGGATCCCTTGACACGGTTCGAGGAGGCCGGCCGGTACCTCCAAGAGGAGGCCACAGCGAGCCTGAAGCACGTGCCCCGCCAGGCCATCACCACGTTCCTAGACGCGCTTGACGACGCCCGGCACGTCGTCATCTTCGGTAGAGGCCGCTCGGGCAACATCGGTCGGGCCTTCGCGATCCGGCTGAGCCACCTGGGCTTCCGCTCCTTCTTCGTCGGCGAGACGGCCACCCCTCCGGTGAGCGAGGAGGATGTCGTCCTGCTGGTCTCGGGCTCGGGGGACACCTTCTCCGTGGTCCTCACGGCCAAGATCGCCCAGGACCTGGATGCCAAGGTCATCAGCGTGACCGCCGACGACGAGAGCCAGCTGGCCGAGCAGTCCGACCTTGTGCTGGCCCTGCCCGGTCCCTCCGACGAGCGCCAACCGGACCTAGCTCCCTTGGGCACGGCCTTCGAGCTGACCGCCCATCTCTTCTTCGATGGGATCGTGGCCGAGCTCATGGACCGGCTCGGCGAGGATGAGAGCTCCATGTCCCAGCGGCACGCCACCCTAGAGTAGGCGGCTGGCTGCGGGAGCAGGGCCAGATCGGACCGCCTGGGACCGCCCTGTGGGGGCGGGATGACGGCTCCACGGGTAGAAACAATGATATGGGCCCCTGCCTTCGGCATGTTCGACAAGGGGGCCGAAGAAAGTGAACCGTGTCGATGGCGTGATCCTTGGCGTAGGTGTCGTGGTGCTGGCTGCCAGCATCGTCGGCGTCTTCCTGTACGACGACACCACAGGGACCGAGTTCGAGGTCACGTTCCAAGAGAGCGATGCGACCGAGCTCGGCGAGCTGACAGACAGCGGCGCTGCCGGTGAGTACACCTTCGAGCAGAACATCACGAACGCGACCGGGATGGCCAACGCGATCGCCGCGGTCGAGGTCACCCGGAACGGCGCGGTCCTGACCGCCGACTCGGTGGACGTCACCCTCGAAGGTCCCGAGGGCCAGACCGCCGACTGCTCGTTCGAGATGGATGCCGGCCCGTCGGGTTCGGGCACCTGCGACGCTGAAGCAAGCGTCCAGGAGCAGCCTGAGTCGCTGTCGATCGCCGCGGAGAACGGCACCGAGGCCGAGCGGATGGCCGAGGACGACCTGCCCACCACAGGCATAGGCGAGTGGGTCGCCACGGTCACCATCACCGGCGGCCAAGGTGCGCCAGGACCTGGGGCCCCGAGCTACAGCATCACCGTGACCCCGCAGTACACCACCTGGGACGCCCAAGCCGGCGCCCCTGGCCCCGACACCATCGGTGGGCCCTAAACGCGTCGGCATCGATCTCCTCCAACGGCGCGCTTAGGCGCGCCGGCCATCGCGTCCCAGCGAGAGCGATGGCCGGCGGACGCTGAGGAACAAGCCAGAGCGCCACGCTATGCGGAGGCTTGTTCCGAACCGCTCGGTGCGCGGCCCCAACCGCGTCGCGCGCGCCTAGGTCCACCGACCGCCCTGGCCCAGCAAGAAGAGCGGTCGTCTGGACCGAGCGACCGGCCGGAACGCCACGCACGTGGAGGACGGTCGCGAGCCACGGTACCTGCGACACCGATCTCCTCCAACGGCGCGCCTAGGTGCGCCGGCCCCTGTTCCCCCCGCCGATCTCCTCTCGGTGCTTCGGTTCCGCTGACGGTGCCGCTTGCCGAACGGCTTTATACCACGGTCCGCGGTCGCACGATGTGGAGCTGCGCCGCGATCTCGGCCCCATCGCTGCGACCAGCGTGGTCGTCGGATCGATGATCGGGTCGGGGATCTTCTTCGGACCTCAGATCGTGGCCTGGGAGTTCGCCAAGCGCGGCATCGAGCCGACCACCGGGCTGGTCATCGGGGTCTGGGTCGCGGCCGGGTTCCTGGTCTTGCTCGGCGCCCTGACCTTCGCCGAGCTGGCAGCGGCCATGCCGGAGTCGGGTGGCCAATACGCCTACCTGCGGGAGGCCTACGGCAAGGGCCTGGCCTTCCTGCAGGGCTGGTCGAGCTTCTTCATCGGCAAGGCCGCGTCGGTCAGCGCCCTGGCGGTGGCCTTCGGGGCGCTTCTCTCCGAGCTCGAAGGCGGGACCTACATCACCGGCGGGCTGGACACCCAGTTCGTCGGCGTGGCCTTGATCGTGCTGCTCACCGGGGTCAACTACGTCGGTGTCCGGTTCGGGGGATGGGTCCAGACCGTCACGACGATCCTCAAGGTCGGCGCCCTGGTCCTGCTCGGCGTGGCCGCCTTCGTGCTGACCACCTCGGCCCCGCTGCCCGAGCCTGCCACCGTGTCCGGCTCCGGCAGCCTGATCGCGGCCTTCGGGCTGGCCCTGGTGCCGGCCCTGTGGGCCTACGACGGCTGGTACAACTCGACCCAGGTCGCCGAGGAGGTCGACGAGCCCGAACGCAACCTGCCCTTGTCGTTGATCGGTGGCGTGATCGCCGTCATGGCCGTCTACGCCCTGGCCAACCTGGCCTACATCCACGTCCTCGGCGGGGACGGGCTGGCCGGTATCGCCCAGCGTCTTGGCGAGAACGTCGCAGCCGCCGAGTCCCCGGCAGGGTTGACCGCCCGGCTGGTCGGCGGGTCGGCCTTCGGGGATGTCATCATCGCGGGGGTGCTGATCTCCATCTTCGGGACCTGCAACGCTGTCATCCTCACCGGTCCGCGGATCATCTTCGCCATGGCCCGCGACGGGGTCTTCTTCCGGCCCCTGGTCCGGGTCCACGAGGACTTCCAGACCCCGCACACCTCGATCCTGCTCCTCGGGGTCTGGTCGATCATGCTCGTCTTCTTCCTCCAGACCTTCGAGGCGCTGATCACCCTGGTCATCTTCGCGACCTGGCTATGGGTGGGCCTGGCCGGCCTAGCGGTCATCACGATGCGCCGGACCCACCCGGAGATGCCGCGACCCTACAAGGTCCCCGGCTACCCCTGGGTGCCGCTGGCCTTCGTCCTCCTGGCCGGCATCTTCACCCTCAACCTGATCCTGGAGGACTTCTGGGGGAGCCTGTTGGGCGCGATCATCATCCTGGCCGGCTTGCCGGTGTACGTGTACCTGGCCTACCAGAACGAGATGGGACGGATCGAGCTCGAGGAGATCGACTGACCGGCCAGCGAACATCGCGCCGGAAGCTCGCCTCCTAACAATCTATAGCAAGATGTTATGATTCGAGGTAGGGTCCCTGAGGCGGTCCGTCGGTTTTTCCCC
>CAZBKU010000041.1:13503-15983 GCA_964492585.1 uncultured Thermoplasmatales archaeon
GGGTCAGCGGAAGAACCCCAACCCCTCCTCGTCGAGCAGGCCTCTGGCGCCCCGCATCCAGATCTGGGGATCGGCCAGATCCACCTTGACCCCAGCGTCGGCTGCCCCACCCCCCCGTGAGAGGACCAAGGCCTGGAACCGTCCCCCGAACCCGGTCGGGACGATCAGGTCCTTGATCCCGGCCAGCTGGTCCATCGAGGAGGCAACCTCGACCAGGCCCAGGTGGACCAGGAGACGTTCTTGGCCACCGTACGTGACCGGCCGGAGGCCCCGGTCCTTGGCCTCGGCCTGGAGCATGGTGAAGTCGACATCGTAGGTGATATCGGTCTCGCCCGGCTGGGAGAGCGGGTCCACGATGCGGTGCTCCCGGAAGCCCCTCAGGGTCCCATCGTCGCGCTCCATCCAGATGTCCTGGAACCGACCGCCGTAGTCGAAGGCCAGGACCACGCCGGGATCGACGATGCGGGAGAGCTCATCCAAGATCCCTGCCGACGCCGGGCTGGCCTCGTAGCGGTGGCCCTCGGGCAACCCGCCGGCGTGAACGTCGCAGAAACGGGCCACCTCCTCGGGGCAGGCCTGCCAGGTCCCGGTGAGCCGCTGGCCCGGTTCCCCGGTGTCGATCGTGACGTCCATGCGTTCCCAGCCGTCGGCGGTGGCTCGCACCGGATGGCCGGGAAGAGCGTCGAAGAGCTCGTTCATCAGGACGAACGTCCGGCCCGGGTCGACCTCGCTGAGATCGTCGACGATGTCGACCGGGACCCCATGCCCGCCCACGGCCTCCAGCAGGTTAGGATGGTGCACCTCGAAGGGCTCGACCAGGACGACCTCGAGGGCCTCGGCGGCCTCCGGTGCAAGCGCGTCCAGCAGGTCGGCCATGAACCGGCCGGCCCCGGGGCCGACCTCGACGAGCTGGCCCGGGCCCTCGAAGGCGAACCGTTCCACGGCGCTGGCCACCGTGGCGCCGAACAGGGGCCCGGTGTCCGGTGCCGTGGCGAAGTCGCCCTGTCGGCCCGTGGTGACCCCTGGGTCAGCGTAGTAACCGTGCTCCGGGTCGTAGAGGCAGGTCTCCATCACCTCGGCGAACGGGAGCGATCCACCGCTGGCCTCGAGGCGTGCCACGAGCTTCTGCTGGAGGGGGGTGGGTGGCTGGCCGACGGACACGGACGGCCAGCGGTAAGGGCCCTGAAAGGTTGCTCGGTCGGCCGGACCTCAGGCGTCCCCAGCGCCGGCCAGCGCGAAGCCAAGCTGGCCGCTGGCCATGTCGGTCTGGAGGGTGACCGTCCAGGTGCCCGGGACCCCCTCGATCGGGTGGGCCTCGGAGATCTGGGCGGGCCCCTCGATGGTGATGGGGTCTAGGGGCATGGCCGCGCCGTCGAGGATCTTGACCGTCACCGTACCGGTGGCCAGCTCACCTTCGAGGCTCAGGGTCGCGTTGCCCTTGGTGGTCCAGGTCCAGTCCTGGGAGCTCGTGTCGAAGGTCAGCGTCTCCTCGTAGGTGATGGGCTCGTCCTGGATCATGCCGAGCTCGGCCGGCCCGCCACCGTCGATGGCCAGGGCGCCTGTGGCGTCCTGGCCGGTGATGTTGAGGGTCCAGCTGCCGGCACCGGGCGAGATGATGTGCTCCTCGCTGCCCTCCCCGCTGGCGGTCACGCTCAGCTGCTCCCCGCCGGTATCATCGAGAAGCTGGATGGTGACCGAGCCCCCGGTCAACGACCAGGCTAGCTGGAGGCCCAGCTCCTCGCCCTGGTGGTCGAAGGTCTCGCCGTGGGTGCCGTTGAAGTGGGAGAGCTCGGCAGCATGCTGGAGGCCCACGGCACCGGCGTGCTCGCTGTGATCCCCGCCCCCGGAGGCGGCTTGGTCGGCGGCCTGGACGTCGTAGGTACCCAGCGCTGGGCCCGGGTCCTCGCCGCCGATGCAACCGGCAAGGCTAGCGGCCAGGAGGGTCAGGCCCAACAGGAACGCGGTCGAACGCATGCGTGCCCGACGACCAGGGGGTAGAAAGTCGTTGTGGAGGGCCGGTTGACCAGGCAGGCCCGCCGGGGCCACGGTAAGCCTTTAGCCGGAGCCACGCTTGGGCCTCCCATGGGCGAGACGCCCGCCGAGCAGGACGTCGACGATGTCGAGACCACCAGCGGCATCGAGGTGCCCCTGGTCGTCGGCCCCGAGGACGTGGAGATCGACCCAGCCGAGGACCTGGCCTACCCAGGCCAGGTACCGTACACGCGGGGGGTCTACCCCAGCATGTACCGGGGCCGGTTGTGGACCATGCGGCAGTACGCCGGGTTCGGCACGGCCAAGGAGACCAACAAGCGGTTCCACTACCTGCTCGACCACGGCCAGACGGGCCTGTCCTGCGCCTTCGACCTACCCACCCAGATCGGATACGACAGCGACGATCCCATGGCCCACGGCGAGGTCGGCAAGGTCGGCGTGGCCATCGACCACATCGACGACATGGCCACCCTGTTCGACGGGATCCC
>CAZBKU010000042.1:0-516 GCA_964492585.1 uncultured Thermoplasmatales archaeon
TGACCGACCTGGGGGACCAGGGCCTGGTCCACCGGGAGGTCTTCGACGAGATGCCCGTGCGCGTGGAGTACTCGCTGACCGAGAGAGGTCGCAAGGTCGCCCACCTCGCCCTGCCCATGATCGTCTACCTTCGCGTCCACGGCCCAGGTGGCCAGAGCGACGGAGCCGAAGGGGCGGACGAAGGCTCCCCGGATGGCGCCTAGTACTCGACGTCGATCTCCCGGGCCCGGGCGGTCATGTCCCCGAGCTGGCGCTGGAGGGACATCACCTGCGGGATGCTGCCCTTGAACTTGAGCTTGCCCGTCATGACCAGCTTCTGGAGCCCGTCGCCGTCGCGGTGGCTCTTGACCCAGGTCTCGTAGGGACCGATGAATCGGAAGTCGGCCTCGGCGTCCTGGTCGACCTGCTCGACGGTGACCTTCCCGCCGTCGATCGTCATCTTGCAGGCGTCGTCTTTCTCCTTGGCCACGTAGAGCAACGACGCATCGACATCCGAGGCTTTCTCTTGGAAGGCCT
>CAZBKU010000042.1:526-9984 GCA_964492585.1 uncultured Thermoplasmatales archaeon
AGGCCTCGTCCTGGTTGAGCGTGTCCGCCAGCGTGTCCCAGTACTGCTCCGAGAAGTACTCGACCATCGAGCCCTGGATGGATGCCGGGCTACATGAGAGGCTGGTATCGCTGGCCTCACCTGGTGACAGACCGACCAACGGGCTAGCAGGTCCCTCCCGGCCGGCGTCAGGCCAGATCTCATCTGACCATCTCAGACCGGGCCTGGTCCGACCATCTCTCCCCGGTAATGCTCCTCCCATCGCCCAGAGCCGTCGACGTGAGCCTCCAGGACCTTGCTGACGTCCGACGGGCGGACGTACCCGTACCAGGTGCCACCGGGGTACACCAGAACGTTCCCGGCGAACCGGTGGCCGCCGACGTGGCTGGACCGGTGGATGTGCACGTCCTCGAACCCGTCCTCCTCGATGGCGGTCTCGAAGGCATCGGCTACCAGGGGGCCGCAAGCACCGCAGCGGGGGTCACGGGCGCCGTGGTTGCAGACCAGGATATGGGTCCCGGGCCAGGGCTCGAGATCCAGCTCCTCCACCGGGGTCCCACCGATCAGGTGTTCCTCGAGGATCCGGGGCCAGGAGGTCTCGTCGACACCCCGGTAGACCACCTGGTCCGGGAAGACCAACAGGTCGATCCCGTCACCGACGGGCTCGGTCCGTAGCGCGGTGAACTTGGGGGCGGGATCGGTCGCATCGCCGTGCTCTTTGACCTCCCGGCCCATCCGACCGAGGAGGTTGTCCTGCTCCTCGATCCGCTCCTTCCAGGTCGTCCACCCCGCGCAGGCCAGCGCGTGACGGCCGTAGGGCTTGACGGTATCGCGTAGCTCGTCGAGTGGTCCGGGTTCCTGGCAAGCCATCGAGCCCGGCAAGACACTGGCCCCCTTCAATGTTCAGCAACGTCCGGGGCGGTCCCGGTGTCACGTCGTCCGCTTCTGGACGCCGTCCGGACCGGCCACGAGGCAGGCATCGGCCATGTCGAGGAAGAGCCCGTGCTCGAGCACCCCCACCTCCTCTGCCAACCGTTCGGCCAGCTGGTGGGGATCGTCGATGGGGCCGGTGGCCAGGTCGAGGATGTGGTTGCCGTTGTCGGTGGTGAAGGGATGTCCGCTGCTCTCCCGGATCTGGGGGGAGAGGTCAGCCAAGCGAGGCTGGACCACCGGTTGCGCGTAGGGGACGACCTCGATCGGCAGATCGAACCCGGTCCCCAGGGCCTCGACCTCTTTGGAGGTGTCGGCGATCACCACGAAGCGGTCGCTGGCGCTGGCCACGACCTTCTCCCGGAACAACGCGCCACCGCCACCCTTGATCAGCTGGAGGCCGGGGGCGACCTCGTCGGCCCCGTCGATGCAGAGATCCAAGCTGGGCTGGGCCTCGAGCGTGGTGGTCGGGATGCCGAGCTTCTCGCATCGGGACTGGGTGTCCTGGCTGGTGGGCACGCCGACGACGTCGAGCCTTTCCTCTTCGATCCGCGCGGCCAAGGCATCGAGGAGCTTGGCCACCGTGGAGCCTGTCCCAAGCCCCAGGGCCTGACCGTCTTGGACGAGCTCTGCTGCGCGCTGACCGACCAGGGTCTTGGCTTGGTCTTGATCCACGATGGACGCCTCGGGCGCCAACCACCGCAACGCTATAATAGCCTCCTGGTCGTGGCTCGCTGAGAACCGACCATGCTCCGTGAATGTCCAGACCACGGCCCCTTCCGCGGCAAGGTATGCCCCGAGTGCGAGGAGGAGGGCAAGTTCCTCATCAACGACCGTGAGCTGGACAACCTCGGCCGGATCATGGCCGGGATCCTCCGGCACTTCCCCGACCGTTTCGACCTGGAGATCAGCGACGAGGGATGGATCGACCTCGAGGCGATGTGCGAGGCCATCCGGGACCAGCGCGACCGGTTCCACTGGCTCAAGCCCCATCACATCGAGGCGATCACCGCGACCGATCCCAAGGGCCGTTACGTGATCGACGGGGATCTGATCCGCGCCACCTACGGGCACTCCCTGGAGCTGGACTGGAGCTCGTTCCCGACCGACGGCATCCCGGACACGCTCTACTTCCCTGTGGCCGAGGAGGAGCTCGATCTGGTCCTCGAGCGAGGTCTCTCCCCAGCCGACCGGGCCATGGTCCACCTCTCGGAGACCTACGAGAACGCGGTCTCCGCCGGGCTTCGCCGATCGGAGAACCCGATCATCCTCGAGGTCGAGGCCGGTCGCGCCGTCGAGCGCGTCCACCCGGTGTACCGTGCCGGTAACACGGTCTACACGACCGAGCACGTGCCCCCGGAGTTCCTCTCGAGGAAGAACTGAACACGCCGCACCGTCAGCATCTTTTAGGAGAAGACGATACGCGGCCAGCGCTGCGGCCCCCACCGGCCGCAGACCACACACGCCGGGGTGGCCCAGCCTGGTAGGGCGCCGGACTCATAATCCGTAGGTCACGGGTTCGAATCCCGTTCCCGGCACTCAGCTTCTTCTACGGTGCAGTGCTGAGTGCCGGGGATGGGAGCGCCCGAGCGCCGCAACCTCGCGTCGGGCGTTCGGGCAGATCGCGAGAGCGGGCGGCACCGGTCCACCGATCTCGCGAGAGACCGAGCTTCGCTCGGTTCTATCTGGAGGTCGACGGGACACAGCGGCGGACCGACCTCCACTTGCGTACCGGCACTCAGCTTCTTCTACGGTGCAGTGCTGAGTGCCGGGGATGGGAGCGCCCGAGCACCTGGCTCTGTCCCCACAGCTGGCAACGGATCCGCCCCGGCTCGACCCCGCCCTTGAAAAGGTAGCCCAACCGCTTTATGGCCCATGCTAGCACTACGCTAGGTGATGGACCAGCTTTCGGACGACCAAGCCAAGGACCTGCTGTCCCGGTCCTGGGTCGGGTCGCTTGGGCTTGCCCGGGAGAACGAGGCTCACGTCATCCCGGTGACCTATGCCTACGACGGGCAGCGGGTCCTCTTGCAGCCCCGGGGCCAGCTGGATGTCTCCCTTCAGGAGGAGACCGAAGGAGCCTGCCTGCTGGTGACCGAGCCGATCTCGGAGACCGACTGGCGGTACGTCACCGTCTACGGCGACCTCCGTCGGGCCGACGAGGCCGGGGGAGGTGGCGCCATCGAGACGGCGTTCGCGTCGTCGCCAGGTGGTGGCATCCACGAGACCGAGTTAGGGGTGTGGATCCTGGAGCCTGGGGAGATCGTCGGTTTCGAGCGTGTGCGACCCATCAGCGGCGCCGACGACGACATGGACATCGTGTGAGCACGCCCGGGGGGCTCTTGGGACCAGGGGTTCGTTTATGTAAGAGGCGGGCATCGCTTGCCTGATGGCAGAGCCCGAGGGCTTCGAGCTGGCCGGTCCGGCCGAGCTCCCGACCCCGTTGGGTCGTTTCCAGGTCTACGCCTTCCGCCATCCCGACCTGGATGGTGACCACGCGTTGCTGGCCAAGGGCCTCGGCGAGGAGGCCAAGGGCGCAGCGTTGTGTCGGATCCATAGCGCGTGCCTGACCGGCGACGTCTTCCATTCCTTGAGGTGCGATTGCGGCTCGCAGTTCGATTGCGCCCTGGAGGCGATCGAGGAGGCCGGTCAGGGGGTGCTCGTGTACCTCAACCAGGAAGGTCGCGGCATCGGGTTCTTCAACAAGATCCGCGCCTACATGCTCCAGGATGAGGGCCACGACACCGTGGAAGCCAACGAGCTTCTGGGCCTGCCAGCTGATGCCCGCCAGTACGCCCCCGCGGCCGACGCGCTGCGGAAGCTTGGGGTCCACGAGGTTCGGTTGATGACCAACAACCCCGACAAGGTCCGGGCGCTGGAAGGCCAAGGCATCCGGGTCGAGGAGCGGATCCCGCTCCACGTGGAGGTCGACGAGACCGCCCGCACCTACATGTCGACCAAGCGCGACCGGATGGGGCACCTGCTGCCCCGGCACGACGAATGACCGCGTCCCCGTCGACCGGGCGGGGTTAGGCTTTTCATCTCCGGCCTGCTTCCCGGAGCCGACGGGATCCTCCATGGGTGCGGGCACCGACAACCAACACGTCGAGTTCGTCTACGACCAGGTCGAGCGGCACCACGGCTACTTCGGTAGCTCGCTGCCCATGATCGCCAGCGAGAACTGTATCTCGCCCCTGGCCCGGCGCCTTCTGGCCTCGGACCTCCACGACCGGTATGCCGAGGGCCGGCCAGGTAAGCGGTACTACCAGGGCCTGATGCACATCGACGAGATCGAACGCCGGTGCGAGAGCCTGGCCGCCGAGCTGTTCGGTGCCAGCTACACCGACACCCGACCGATCTCCGGGACCAACGCCAACACCGGGGTCTTCTTCGCGCTGGCCGAGCCAGGTGACACGGTCATGGCCCTGCCCACGGCCGCCGGCTCCCACATCAGCCACGCCCGGTTCGGTGCTGCTGGCCTGCGTGGCCTGACCGTCGAGACCCTGCCCGACGACCCGGACACGTTGAGCGTGGACACCGACGCCGCGGCCAAGGCGATCCGAGATACCCAGCCGGACATCGTCATCCTCGGCCAGAGCCTGTTCCTGTTCCCGGCCCCGGTCGAGGAGCTGGCGCCGGTCTGCGACGAGGTCGGTGCCCACCTGCTCTACGATGGGGCCCACGTGCTGGGCCTGATCGGCGGTGGCACGTTCCAGGACCCGCTCCGGGAAGGCGCGGATGTCATGACGGCCAGCACCCACAAGACCCTGCCCGGTCCCCAAGGGGGCCTGGTCGTCTCGAACAAGGACCCTGAAGGTACCGAGGCCGAGCAGAGCTTCTGCAAAGCCTTGGACAAGGGGATCTTCCCCGGTGTCGTCTCCAACCACCACCTCCACCACCTGGCCGCCAAGGTCGTGGCGTTCGCCGAGCACCTCGAGTTCGGCCAGGACTACGCCGCCGACACCGTCGCCGCCAGCCAAGCCCTGGGCGAGGCGATGGCCGCCGAGGGTTTCCCGGTGCTCTGCGAGGAGCATGGCTACACCGAGTCCCACCAGATCGCCGTGGACGTCAGCGACTGGCAAGGCGGCAAGGTCCAAGCCCAGCGCTTGGAGGATGCCGGGATCGTCTGCAACATGAACATGATCCCTGGTGACACCAGCCCGATGCAACCCTCGGGGCTCCGGTTGGGCAGCCAGGAGCTTGTACGGATCGGCCTGTCCGCCGGCGACATGGAGGACGTAGCACGGTTCTACGCCCGTGTGATCCTCGAGGACGAGGAGCCCGCCAAGGTCCGCCAGGACGTCAAGGCCTACCGGCAGGGGTTCCAGGACGTCCACTACTGTTTCGGCCCCGACCGGCCGGCCTACCGCTTCTGGGATCTGGGCTGACCCTCCTGCGTGCGACACTGGAGACGGGCCTGGCCGGTCTGGAGACGCGCTGGCACGTAACACTTTAATAGGGCATTCTCTTACCAGTCGCATGCGCCCTGGCCCATGGAGGTCAGGTACAGCGGGTCGAACGTCGGCGAGGTTTTCCGAATGTCGCAGGTCGCCACCGATACACTTCAAGAATTCGAGGAGAAGAAAGAACGCCTGAACCGAAAGGCCAACAACCATCGGGCCAGGCGTGATGAGCTCAACGACAAGACCAAGGAGTGGGCTCGACGACGGGACGAGCTCAACGCGGAGGTCCGCGAGCTCGTGGATCAGGCCAACGAGCACCGCGCCAAGCGTGACGAGCTCAACCAGAAGGTGCAAGAGGCCAAGGCCGAGCGCGACGAGCTCAACCAGGAGGCCGCTGAGGCCCGCCAGCGGTTCAACGACGCACGTTCCGACTCCAAACCGGACGAGGGCCCCTCCCTCAACCGGCTCAAGAAGCAGCTGCGGAAGCTCGAGTACGAGCAGATGACCAAGGTGCTCTCGCCCAAGAAGGAGCGGGAGCTCATCGAGCGGATGCAGGACATCCAAGAGCAGATCGAGGACAAGGAGGAGACCCTGTCCTCGGACTCAGAGACCCAAGACCTGTGGCAGGAGTACCAGGAGATCAAGGAGAAGGCTGAGGAGGCCCACGAGACGGTCACCAGCCTGGCCGAATCGGCCCAGGAGGAGCACGACCAGATGGTCCAGCTCTTCGAGAAGGCCGACGAGGTCCGCAAAGAAGCCGATCAAGCTCAAGAGAAGTTCGTCGAGAACAAGGTCGAGGCCGACCGGGTCCACCAAGAGTACATCGAGATGGTGAACCAGATCCGGGACTACGAGAAGGTCATCATCGGTCTCCGGCAGAAGGAGCGCAAAGCCCGCAAGGAGGTGTCCGAGGCCGAGGCCAAGCAGGAGGCCGAGGAGATCTACGAGAAGTTCAAGAAGGGCGAGAAGCTCTCCACCGACGACCTCATGACCCTGCAGAAAGCCGGCTTCCTCTAAGCCGGCCACCTGCACCGCGGGCCCCTGGCCCGCCTCCTCTCTTCGCTCTTGCATCCGCCAGCGGCAGCCTTCTGGATGCTGGGTTCCGAAGGGGCCTTGTACCGACGGGCGCGTGGACGCATGGACCCGTCGCCAGGAGCCCGACCATGGATCTGGACCTCCACCCCGCCCTGCCTCTCGAGGTACGCATGGACCTGACCGAGGCTGCCCGCCGGGTCGGCGTCCCGTTGTGGCAGCTCGAGCTTCTGGGGCAGGACGAGGCGGTGGCCCAGGCCTTCATCCGGGCGGCCAGGCAGGGCAACGGACAAGCCTACATGCGGGACGTGGAGTGGGACGTGCTCGAGGCACGCTACCAGGCCCGTCGACGCCGTGAGCAGGGCCGGTTCTGGCAACGCCCCCGGCTAACACCTTCCTTCCCTGAGCTCCTCCCGATTCGCTAATCGCAACCATCCTCATGACCGGCTCCCGGTAGCTCTGAACATTAGGCCGTAAAGCTACCACATTTACAGGAGAACGGGGGCCGGAACGGCCCCGGCACAAGTGATATGTATCCTCGGGCTGTCAATTAGCCTACACCGCGTGGTCCGGTTCGTAGCTTGCTGTGACCTTCGATGGTCAGCCCGTGATGGGTAGGAGCTGCAACGCGCCCGGCCACGCGGCTCCGATCGACGCGGATCTTCCGTGTCTAAAACTCCTGGGGAGGAGTGAAGCGCGTGAACTATGGCCAAGAGTGGTTCGAAGTCGGAACCAACATCGCGTCAGCTGAAGCTCTCGCCGAGCGAGGCTTCGAAGTCAAGGCTGACACCGACCCCATGAGCCGGCGACGCGCCTTCTATGCGCGGGTCGCCCGGTGAGCCAGCCCGTCTGGCTCGGGGACCTACCACGCCGGTCGCCAGCGATGCGGCGGCGGCGTCATCCAACGGGGACCTGGCATCGACCAGGCCCCTTGTTCTCTTCTCTTCGATGCTTCAGCCGTGGCGCTGGATCGCAAGCCCGCTCCCCGGTGCGTGACACTCAAATAGGGGTTCGCGTTTGCCTGGACGCCGGCCCCGGCAGCCATCCCGGGGCCATCCCACCTAGCCCGGTGGTGTAGCGGCCAATCATACGAGGTTCTGGTCCTCGTTACCCAGGTTCGAATCCTGGCCGGGCTACTTCTCCAACCTGCTCAGGTAGACCGGCCAGGATGAGAACCTTGGTTCGATCGGCAGGACAGGCTCCACCGTGTAGCTGGCCTGCCGAGAGGCCGAACGCGGGGAACCGGGTCATGCGTTCGGCCAACATCCTGGCCGGGCTATCCTCGACACAGCGCCTTGGGATAGCCCGGCCCGGGGGCCCAACGGTCGTCCGATCGTACCCGCCGACCTCTTCTTGGATCGAGTTCTGACAAGCGGCCGAACGCAGGTCGTGGCTCAGGGCGTTCGGCCTGGATCCTTCCTGGAACCGGTCACGCTTCGACCAGCGTCCCCCAAACAACCATACCCGTCCACGGGAGATACTGGGATCCGGAGACCTCGATGTCCCGCCTTCGAGCATGGTCAAACAAGGTAGCTGCCTACCTCAAAGACCCGTGGACGGTATCCAGGGGCCTGACGCTGGTCTTCCTGGCGATCGGCCTGACCCTGCTCTTGTCAGCCCTGATCTCGCCGCTGTGGATCCTCGGCATCGCCTTCCGCTACGCTCCCGAGATCATCGTCGACCTGGTCGACCTGTCCGGGCTGAGCTCCCAACAGCTCCTCATCGCCTACGGGGCCGCGCTGACCCTGGCCGCCGTGGCCCTCTTCGTCACCTCTGAGGTCACCGCCCGCCGCAAGGAGGGCCACCCGGCCCATCTGCGCGAACAGATGCTGCTCGGTTTCCTGGCCACCGGCGCCTTCGTGGCCGGGTTCGTGGGGGCCCGGGCGATCGTCATGCTCTCCGGGATCGCCACCAGCGGGGGCGCAAGCAGCGGGAGCGCGGCCGGCATCCCGGTCCGCGAGCTCTGGCTGGGTGGCTACCACATCCACCACTTCTTCTACGGGTTCCTGCTCCTCGTCGCAGCCGGTGGCATCTCCCTGTTCTTCCCCTCGGTCTCCCGTCGGTGGACCGCGGTCCTCTACGGGTTGGGGATCGGGATCTTCGTGGACGAGTGGGGGCTGCTGGTCACCATGGGCGACTACCACGCTCGCTCCAGCTGGTTCGCCGGGATCACGTTCCTCTCCCTGTTCGTGCTGGCCCTGATCGTCACCTTCGGGCAGGTGAGAGAGGAGCTCGGCGACCGTGACGACGGCGGCGACGTGCCACGGCAACCCCCGCCGGGTGAGGCCTCCGGCTGACCGGCCGAGAAGGAGAAGAGCGAGGGAGGGCCAGGCAGAGGGCCTGGGTCCCTTGGGATCGGCTCAGAGACCCGTGGCGTGCTCGTCGCACGGCTCGGCGTCGTCGAGGACGCTGGTCGGGTTCGCGTGGAACTCGTCCGGCTCACAGTCGAAGACGAGCAGGGTGACCAGGCGCTCCATCATGAACGGGTCCGGCGGGCCGGCGTTGGGGGTGTCGCAGTCCGGCAAGGTCCCGGCCGTGTTCCAGATGGTGCCCGCGTCGAACGTCGCTGGGCTGCCGTCCGGCCGTGTGTTCTCCTCGAAGCAGTTGTTGACGCCGCCGCCGTCCCAGAGGATGTCGACCTCGTTGTCGGAGACCATGTTGTCGATGACCCGGTTCAGGCTTGGCTCGGTGAACAGGAAGGCCATCGCGATGCCGGCGCGATCGTGGCCGCGGACGACGTTCTTGGTCACCAGGTCGTCGATGCCGCCGGCGATCACGACGCCGAGCCCGCTGGGCACGTGGACGCCGCCGCTGAAGGTCCACCGGTCGGTGGCTGACTGGTTGTTGTTGTCCTCGACCAGGTTGTCCTTGATGATCAGGTTGGTCTGGGGGACAGGCTCGTTGGGGAGGACGTTGGGCACGATGCCTGCGGCGTTGCGGCGCCAGACGCTGTCCTGGATGAGGATGTGGGCCGCGCCGGTGCCGGAGTACCCGATGAGGTTGTCGACAGCGGTGACGTTCCGGATCAAGCACTCACAGGCGTCGGTCTCGCCGAGGTAGAACCCGCTGTCCGCGTGCTCGGACGCGAAGGAGTTCTCGAAGATCCCGGCCTCG
>CAZBKU010000042.1:9994-15974 GCA_964492585.1 uncultured Thermoplasmatales archaeon
CGGACCGGATCGCGTAGATGCCGTACGGCCCGTTGCGGATGGCCGAGACGTCGTCCACATGGAACCCGGTGACACCGTCGTAGAAGATGCCGTTGCCGCCGAAGTTCCGGACCGTCAGGCCGCGGATCGTGATGTCGTCGGCGGTGATCATGAAGCCGTTGCGGTTGTTGTCTGTCCCGTCGACGATGGTGATGTTCTGGCCGGCGCCTTGGAGGGTGAGCCCGTCGGTGTCGTGGATCTCGACGTTCTCCGTGTAGGTGCCTGGGCCGATCTCGATCGTATCCCCGTCGTCAGCGGCGTCAACCGCGGCCTGGATGCTCGTATGGTCACATCCAGAGGGACAGACGGTGATGGTGGTCGGGCCGTCAGCTGCCGCTGCCAGGGGGATCCCGGCGGTCAGCAGCATCAGGGCGGTCAGGAACAAGCCTCTTGCGTGGTGGTGTGTCAGCCTCATGGTTGGATCGCCTCCATGGTCGTCGGGTCCTGCCCGATCGTGACATCGGGCGTCTCGGCGTCCTCTCGGACGTCGGCGGGAAGCTGGTCTCCCAGCAGCTCCGGCGCGTTGTCGGGGATCACGTGACGGATGAGATCGTACCCGCCATCGCTGACCGACAACCGAGCCAAGCTCTGGCCCAGGTCGTTGTCGGTGTGGATGACGAGCTGCCCTTCCGTGTCGGCGGGAAGGTCGGGATGGACCTTGAAGTGGTTGGTGGCCACGCGGTCGACCTCCGCATCGACGGGTCGACCGTCCAGGCTGAGCGTGACCTCGGTGGCGGGTACAGGGTCACCGTCGCGGTGGACCTGGACGTCGAAGGCGTCCAGCCCCCCGGTCACAGCCACAGCGTACGGGTAGACGCGGACGATGCCGAACATGCCCTGGTCGAAGTGGTTGTCGACGTGGCAGTGGTACAGCCAGTCGCCCGCGTTGCCGCGGATGGTGCCGGCCTCGACGCTGAAGCTGTGGGTCTGGCCGGGCTTGAGCAGCTTGTTGTCGATGAAACGATCCTGGCCGTTGTCCCACCAGGGGTGCCCGTGGAGGTGGAAGGTGTGGTAGGCGGCTGCTACGTGCGGGACGTGGACGTAGAAGGTCATCGTCTCGCCGACGTAGGCCTCGAGCAGCGGGCTGTTCGGCCACGAGAGCCCGTTGAACTCGGTGCCGTCCATGACGAGCACGAACAGGCGTTCGCCGGTCTCCGGGCCCAGGGGGACCTCCTCGCCGACCGATGCCGGAAGCTGGGCCTGCACCGGGATGAATGGTGAGATCATGGCGACCAGAAGGACCCACGGGAGCCACTTCACGAGGTCTTCACCTCCACCGTGCCCTGGAAGTCTCCGCCGAGGCCGGGATGGGTGCTGGTGGCGGTCCACGTGTAGGTCCCGGGCTGAGCGTCACGGACGATCAGCGCCCGGGCCGAGCCGGGGCCCATCTCGACCTCTTGGACGACCTGGCCGTCCGGGTCGGTCAGGGTCACGGTCCACGAGAAATCCCCGAGGGCGGTGGCAGCGATGTCGAACCGGTCGCCCGCCTCGACGGTCTCGTTGAGCCCGTCACCGCCGTTGGGATCGGTGTGGAGCAGGTGGAGATCGAACACATCGAGGTTCTCCAACACGGTACCCTTCTCCACGACGTACAAGGTGCCATGCAGCCCTCGGTGGGAGCCTTCGTGGCCCTCGACACCCATGACGTGGTCGTGGTAGTGCCAGGCACCGGTGTACGGGGCTTGGTAGCTGTAGGTGAAGCTCCCCCCGGGCCCGACCGAGGAGTCGATCAGGTCGCTCCCTTCGATGCCGGAGATGCCGTCCTTGTCGGCGCTCACGTAGACACCGTGGGTGTGCAGGCTGATCCGGGCATCGGCCAACGGGCCCGTGGCCTCGTAGCCGTCGGGTAGGGTCTCCAGGATCCGGTTGGTGACCGTGATGTTGACCCAGTCGTTCTCGTTGATCACGATGGTCGGTCCCGGCCGCTGGCCGTCGTAGCCCAGGCAGATACCGTCCTCGTAGGTGTCGCACTCGAACGCGGTCACGTCCCAGGCAAACGCGTGGCTCTCACCAGGGGGATGCGGGTTGAAGTTGGCTGCTGCCTCCGATGCCGGGTCCTCGGGTGTCGGCGCGGCCACGACGAACGTCCCAGCAAGCAGGACGAGCGTCCAGCCGAGGGTGGTGAGGGGATGCATGCTGGACGCTCCTAGACGGGGCTGGACGGGATGACGTGGATCAGCTGGTGCTGGTACTTGTGGTGGACATCGCAGTGTGTTTTCAGCGTGTAGCTCCCGTCGGGATGGGCTCCGGCTTCGTCGCACTTCACCGGCGCGGGGTCCGTGAGCGTGTGGTCTGTCGCGTACAAGCCGTCGGAGCGGATCTCGAAGAGCACCTCGGAGGTCTCGCCGTTGTTCACGGGCACGTTGTCCAGACAGGGTTGACCGTCCAGGTCCTCTCCCAGCGAGACGTAGACAGCCGAGTGCTCTTGATCGACGGTCGTTTCGGTCTCGCTGAGGACGGTATGGTACGTGTCGAGGGTCCGCCACGCGAGCGTGGTCCCGCTCTCCGCGACGATCACCGGGGGCACGTTGCCCTGCTGACGGGCCTGGGTCTCGCACAACGGTAGGCAGAACGCCTCGTCGAACGTCTGAGCCGGTACCTCCGGGCTGCTACCGTCGTCGGCGGTCACCGCGGTGCCGGCAGGGTGCGCGCTGGCGACCCCGCTTACCAAGAGCAAGCCTAGCGCTACCCAACGTGCGACTGCCCAGCCTCTCATCAGGGTGGCATCCCGGAGAGCGGATAAAAACGTTCGCCGGGAACCTCAGCGACGGTCGGGGGCCAGGGTGACGCCGTGCTGGTCCTGGTAGGTGCCAGATCGGTCGGCGTAGAGGGCCTGGGCGTCCTCGGTGAGGGCTTCGAAGGCGATCTGGCAGAACCGTTCCCCGATCGGCAGCTCGACGGCGTGCTTGGACGCGTTGAAACACCCGATGGTGAGGGTGCCAGAGAACCCTGCTTCCACCTTGCCGAACGCGGCCACGATGCCGTGCCGCGCGTAGGTCGACCGGATCCAGAGCTGGGCGGTGAGGCCTTGGCCCAGGGTGACGACCTCGTCGGTGGAGATAAGGAACCGTTCGCGACCGGGGATCGTTGCGGTCCCGTCCGTGACGTGCTCCTCGCCGGTGTCAAGCTCGGGCAGGAGCACCTCGCCGACGGTCAGGTCGTACCCGTTGGGTGTCAGGTTGTCTGGATCGAAGGGTTCCAGCCCAAGCTCGCCGTCTTCCAGCAGGGCTTGGATCGTGGTATCGGAGAGGACCGCCATGGGCCAGGCAGGCTGCGGGCGGGCTATGAGGCTTCAGGAGGTCCAACAGCCTCAGGAGGTCCAAGAGCTTCAGAGGCTCCAGTCGAAGCAGTGGACGGGCAGGGAGGCTCGGGGTCACTCGAGCCGCACGATCTGGACCGGGCAGGGAGCCTGACGGACCAGGGCACCGGCCACGCTTCCCACGTGGTACTGCCCGGAGAGCTGGCGGGTCCCGATGACGACAAGGTCCCGGGGTTGGAGCTCCTCGACGAGCTCGGTCACCACGTCGTTGCTGGAGATGGTGACCGCCTCCAGCTCGACCTCCCACTTCTCTGCCAGCTTCTCGATGAAGGAGAAATGGTCCTCACGGCCGGCGTCCTCGTCCCCCGAGGCCACATGGAGGGCGTAGACCGGCGTCCCGAGAGCGGCGGCGAACTCCACGGCCCACTGCTGGGCCTCGTACTCGCGATCGGTCCCCTCGACGGGGACGACGATCCGCTCGGCCGGCCGGAACGCGCCGCTCATCGGGCTTGGGGGCATGGGGCAGGCTAGGCGGTTCCCGAGGTTTCACCCTTGTGGCGTGTCTCAGCGACGGGACCAGGGGTCAAAGGGAGGCCAGCGCGCGATCGAGCCGCTGGGCCACGTCGGTGGCGATCTTGTCCAGGGTCTCGGAAGGTGGCAGCATGCTGAGCATCTCCTGGGGGTCGACGGCCTGGACCAGGACGCCGGCGTCGTCCTCAAGGACGATCACGTTGCAGGGCAGGAGCACGCCCAAGGAAGGCGCTTCCTCCAGGGCCTCGTGGGCCAAGGGCGGGTTGCAGGCGCCCAGGATCCGGTAGGGTCCCCGGTCCACGTCGATCTTCTCCTTGAGGGTGGCCTTGACATCGATGTCGCACAGGACACCGAACCCTTCCTCCGAGAGGGCCTCGACGGTCCGGTCGACGGCCTGATCGAAGGGAAGGTCCAGGCGGCGCTGGGCGCCGACGATCTTGGGAAAGGCTTCAGGGCTCATGGTCACACCACGGTCACATACCGGTCCTCGGTTGAAGGTCTTGAGGGTCTCACGCGTCGGCCAGCTGCTGGAGGCGGGCCTGGAGCTGGGCTTTGGGGGCCGCGCCGACGACCCGGTCGACGACCTGGCCCTCCTTGGCCAGGATCAGGGTCGGGATGCCTTGGACCTGGTAGCGTTGGGCGATGGCCGGGTGCTCGTCCACGTTGATCTTGCCGATGGCGACCTGGCCGGCCATCTCCTGGGCGATCTCCTCGAGGACCGGCGCGATGACCTGGCAGGGTCCGCACCAGGGCGCCCAGAAGTCCAAAAGGGCCGTGTCGTTCTGGGAGAGGAACCCCTGGATCTCGTCGTCTGAAAGCTCGACGGGTCGGCTGGGGCCTGGTGAGGCTGTCTGTTGGTCGTCGGTCATCAGCTGTTCAAGCTTCTTCTGCCGGATCTTCTCCAGCTCGGGATCGGTCGCCTGACCCGAGGGATCGGTGGTGCGCATCACTAGCTAAGGAGCCTGAGGTCGGTTATAAACTTGGAGATGGCAGGTTGGAGACCGGGGCCCGCGCCGGAGGCCCCGGCTCCGTTCGGCCGGCAAGCCCCTCGATGTACCAAGCATAGCCACGCCTGCCGCCCGAGTCGGTGACTGCGCGGCCGGGGGAGACTGTGATGAGACGTGCGGAGGCAGGGTTCCGGACGGCCAGGCTGCCGCCGGTGGGGCCGTCCTCTCGGCAGACCACCGACCCATCGACCCATGGTCTGCCGATCGAACTCCGTTCAAATCCTGCCCTCCGCCCTCCAGGCGGCAGCTACGCTATCATCGGGGTCTATGGAGAGAAGTGCGGAGGGCAGGATTTGAACCTGCGAACCCCTACGGGAACAGGCCCTGAACCTGTCGCCGTTGGCCAGGCTTGGCGACCTCCGCGACGGGGGACCGCCAAAGCCAGCGCCCCGATAAAAGCCTTGCTCCTCTGCCTGGGACGGCCTGTCGCGCGGTCAATCGTCGCGCTCGGTCGAACCCCAGGCAGAATCAAGATCCAGCTCGAGGTCGTCGTCCGAGGTCCCCTCCTCGGGCTCGGGGGGCTTCCCCCGTGTCTCTTCGTCCTCGGGGTCCTCTTCCTCCTCCTCGAGCTCCCCGATCATCTCCTCGACGTCACCCATGGTGCCACCTCTCCGCGGCCCGACCCCGCGACCGTGCTACATGGGTCCGTGCAGCGTACATGGCCCCCAGGTCAGGGTGCATGGTGGAGCTACGTGGGCCCCGCGTCCTTAACGGTTCCGTTCCGCATCCGGTCGGGCCGAGGGCTCCTCGCCAAGCAAGCCCCCCAGACGCTCGTACATGTCCTCGGCGTGGGTCCCCCACCAGTACACCCTCTGGCAGTCAGGGCACCGCCAGGTCGTCTGGTCCTCGACGCCATCGGGAAGATCGGCAGCATCGGGGTCCTCCACGAGGAGCCCGTTGCACTCGAGGCAACGGGACAGGAAGGCCTCGGTTTCCGGGTCCAGACCGACGGCGTCCAGCACGCGGTCGAGTTGCTCGGCGGGCGTCCGGCTCCGGATCAAGACGCCCCTGTCGTCGGCCCGGTCGGCCAGCTCCTGGTCCCGGGTCAGCAGCAGACGGTCCTCGGTCAGGGCCCGGTCGAGCACCTCGTCGTCGTCGACGTGCTTCAGGTAGAGCGTGTCGTAGCCTAGGGCCCGGAGCTCCT